>DATFJO010000105.1:0-2336 GCA_035269145.1 Tangfeifania sp.
GTTTTTAAAATCGCCCCTTTCAACAGCATAATTGAATCGGTATTCATCGCCTTCAGCTTTTACCTGAAGGTGAATTGGCTGGGTTGCGTCAATTTGTGTACTTGCAATTATTTTGGATTCTCCTCCTTCTGTCCTTTCGAGAAGAATATAATACGCATCATTCTTTTTTGTTATCCCGAAAACGTAGTTGAACTGTTCGCTTTGATAGCAAACCAATCCGGCCAAATCGTTTTCCGATTCCGGTTTGTAGTTCGCTGTTGCAGTTGCTGTAAACGTTTTGTGCATTTGCCGTTGAAACAGCGAAGAAATTGGCGCAACAGCCTTAATGTTCGTATCGAACGGAATTATTTCCAGTCCGTTTGAAGTTACCGAAATAAAATCTTCACGCGGCCCGCGCATTCCAATCCATCGGTAATCCAGTTTTTCCGAGGTGAAATTTTCTTCAAACGTAAAATTTCCATTTGGAAAAAAACCTTTTTGCCCGGTTTTGTTTTCCACACCTTCGGGCATTTTCAATTTGGGTTCCAAAGGAATCAGGCCATTTATGAACACAGGGAATGTTCCCGACCAGTCGACCGGCAAAATAAATGTCTCGCGCCCGGTGTTCACGCGGTTTTTCTCATTCGGACGAACTGCCAGAAAAACACCGTAATAGTTTCCGTCGGGACCTTCCACCAAATCGGCATGTCCGGCCCACTCCACTTTGTGTGGTCTTTCAGGATTTAAATAGCGTTGGGAAAGGATTGGATTGTTTCGTGCCGGTTTGTATGGTCCACGTGGATTATCGCTTATAAAAATCACTTCGCTGTGCCAGTCGCCGGTACCTCCTTCGGCACACATCAAGTAATATTTACCGTTTCTCTTATAAATATGAGGAGCTTCAATCCAAATCGGTTTTTCGGTGATGTCTACTCCGCCGTCCACAATAATTTTGTCGGTGCCGGCAATCACCTGGTCGTTTTTCACATCGTAATCCCAAATTTTAATAACCCGGTGCCCCTGATACAGCTCTTTCCCCCGATCCGGCGCATCGTTATGCACTACATAAGCTTTGCCATCATCGTCAAAAAACATCGAAGGATCGATTCCATTGAAATTGAGTTTGTACGGGTCGCTCCAGCCTTGGAAAGGATCCTTTGTTTTAACGACGATGTTTCCAAAACCGCCAGCAAATTGCGTGGTAATCATGTAAAATGTATCGTTGTTCGGATTGTATTTGATGGCAGGC
Organism: Tangfeifania sp.; assembly: GCA_035269145.1. Classification (GTDB taxonomy): domain Bacteria; phylum Bacteroidota; class Bacteroidia; order Bacteroidales; family Prolixibacteraceae; genus Tangfeifania. The sequence continues at coordinate 1,229 of DATFJO010000105.1, forward strand.
GCAAATATTCCTGCTGCGATCCCGGCGTCATGCACTTTGAGTTGCGACTTCCTGTCGAGCACATGCCCGATTTGTGTCCAGTTTACCAAATCTTTCGAATGAAAAATGGGTACGCCCGGAAACATGGCAAACGACGAATGCACCATAAAATAGTCGTCGCCTTTGTGCACGATGGAAGGGTCGGGATAACAACCCTGCAAAACCGGACTGTAGAATTCATCGTCTTCAAGCGGGTGGTTTTTATATACCTGGTCATCGCCCTGGTAAACAAAGCTGGTAAATATGGGAGAATTAATTGCTTTGCTGCCGCTTGCAGAAACCTTTTTATCGCTGAAAACTGCGCCTTGCATGTCCACTGGTTTAAACAACAGTTGCGAAAACAGGTAAAGGCTATTCTTCCACACGTTAAAATCATGATCCCCGTTAAATACATTGTAGAAATGAGGAACGTTATTTTCTTTCAAATAATCACTTGTCCGGTTGCTGATATTGATTAGCCTGTCTTTATCGCCACATGACAACCAAAGCAACTTCAACTTTTCTTTCGCTTCGCCGGGGTTCGGCAGCAATTCTTCCGGCGGTTTTGTATTCGGCGCCGAGGAAAAACCTCCCACCCAGGCAAATTTATCCAGGTTTCCCAATCCAAAGTTGAGCGATTGCCCGCCTCCCATTGACAAACCAGCAATGGCTCTGTGTGCACGGTCGCTAATAACGGGATAGTTTTTTTCAATGTAAGGAATCAAATCATTCAGCAAATCCTTTTCAAAGTTGGCAAATGCCTCCACTTTTTCAGGCGCAAAAACATTTCCCGTTGCCCGGTCGTCTTTCATGGCTCTGCCGTTGGGCATTACCACAATCATGGGTTCCAGTTTATTTTCCGCATACAAATTATCGAAAATCACATCAGGACGTGCTCCGTTCAGCCATTCAAATTCATCGCCGCCAATGCCGTGCAAAAGGTAAAACACCGGATAATTTTTCTCATCAGAATACCCCGGAGGCGTATAAACCAAGGCGTTTCTTGTAGTCCCGACTGTGTTTGAAAAATAAGCCACAGTATCAATTTTGCCATGAGGTATTTCCTCTTGAAAACTATCGTAACCTTTTG
>DATFJO010000106.1:0-14971 GCA_035269145.1 Tangfeifania sp.
TATTGCTAAATTTGTCTGTTGTTGAATGATTCATAAAATGAAACATAACTCAATAAAACACCTGCTCCTACTTAGTGTAATTCTTTTGCTTCTCTCAAAAAACAGTGTTTTGGGTCAAGCTCAACCTGAAATAACCTTCAGCAACACCACAATGGCTGCCTGGCAGGAACACCTCCCCTTCTGGTTTTGGGCCAATCAAAACGGACTCATTGCACCCGGCAGTAAATTTCTGAATCTGTCAGTCCTCGGGATAAACTCCGCAAAAAGAAATGATCCATCCCTTTTAAACATCAACTGGGGAACAACACTGGCAGGTGGCTTGGCTTCCGCAAATTATTTTCAGTTCAACCAGTTGTATGCCGGAATCGAATTTAAAGGCTGGCTGCTAAAAGCGGGGCGCTTTCATGAAGAAACTTACTATAATGGACTCTCCACTACCAATGGTAACCTGGCCCATAGCCAAAATGCACTTCCATATCCTAAAATCAGGTTCTCAACCAACGGCTTTAAAACACTGCCTTTCTGGAACCAGCGGCTGGCATTTAAAGCAGAATACGACGAAGGCATCCTGAACGACGACCGTTTTGTGGAACGCGCACGGTTGCATCACAAATCATTGTACCTTTCTTACAAACCATCTGAATACTGGTACTTTGAGGCCGGGGCCGAACATTATGTAATGTGGGGCGGCAACTCACCCGATGCCCGTTATGGCCAACTACCCGAAGATTTTAAATCATACCTGCGCTACATAACCGGCTCCATGGGGGGCGAAAAGTTTCCGCAAACCGATCAGCTCAATGTGGCCGGCAACCAGCTTGGAACTTACCAGTTGAAAGTGATCAGGTCATTCGAAAAGGCAGATGTTACTTTTTACGCCAGCCACCCGTTCGAGGATTTCTCAGGGGTCAACCTCCGCAACCTGCCCGACAACCTACTGGGCCTATCTCTGGAAATAAAAGACAAAACCGGCTTCATCACACAAATACTTTATGAATATACCAACACCCGCCAGCAAAGCATCCGCGATTCACTGTATGAATGGAACGAAGAAAAAGAAATTTGGGAACGTATGGAATTCGATAACTATTACAATCATGGCTATTACCGGTCAGGTTTCACTTATCACGGCAAAATGATGGCATCTCCCCTGTTCGGCCCGCTGAAAGAATCAGACGGAATTATAACGGGAATCCGCTCCAACCGGTTTTATGCCCACCACATCGGGATACTGGGAAATCTAACTGAATTTGTCAGATGGAAAGGGCTGTTTACATTATCACACCACTTAGGAACCTATACGCAACCTTACGAGGATCCGCGCAACCAGTTTTCTGTTTTATTGCAGTTAATGATAAATCATCCCCGCCTGCCTTTTACGATGAAACTGTCGGGTGCTGCTGATGCCGGCAACCAAACCGGTGAGAATTCCGGATTTAAGTTACAGGTATCCAAATCTTTTTAACATTGCAAGCTCTTTTTTGCACGAAATAATGTTCAATCTCAAAAAACATATTATAATTCAACTCATTAATCAAAAAGATTATAATTTTGTAGCGATTTTTAAAAAAACGATAACTCGAATAAGCAATATAAACATCAATCTATGCATGCCAAATCAATTCAAATTATCCTTTTCTTTCTATTCATTTCTTTATCTGCCGGAATATCAGCACAGGATGTAAAATCAGTGGATCCAAAAACACTGCCTGAATCAGAAATTCAAAAGGTGGAAGATTACATGAAAAATGCTGGCTTATCGTTCCAGGAAGCAGCAGCCCTTGCACGTCAGCGCGGGGCCACCGATCAGCAAATCAGGGACATGCGGCAACGACTGACCGAAAGTCAAACCACCCCTTCCGCCAGCTCATCAGCAAATGAAAGCATAACCGACACTTATATGGAATCACCCGATGCCGTAACCGATTCCAGCGATTTGTCTGCACGAAAAGCACCGGAGCAAAGCAACAACCCGGTTTTTGGCTCCTACCTGTTCAATAATAAAAACCTTACATTTGAGCCCAGCCTGAACATTCAGACCCCGGGAGATTATGAAATTGGAATAGGTGATCAAATCATCGTCAATATCTGGGGAAATTCTCAAAACAACTACCAGTTGACCGTCAATACCAATGGGCAAATAATGATTCCTGACGTTGGGCCGGTATTTGTGGCCGGAATGAAATTTGAAGCTGCCGAATTAAAAATAAAACAACGACTAACGGATATATATGCCGATATGGCCGGTCAGAATCCACAAACATTTGCACAAATCAACATTGGTCGTCTCCGCTCGGTGAAAGTCGACCTCGTTGGTGAAGTAACGGCACCTGGAACCTATACCCTTCCAGCAACTGCTTCGGTTTTTAATGCCCTTTATCTTTCGGGTGGCCCCAATAGTATTGGTTCTTTCCGCAACATTAAAATCATCCGTAACAATACGGTTACCCGAGCCGTTGATGTATATAAATTTTTGATTGATGCCGACATTTCTGAAAATATTAAACTGAATGATCAAGACATCATTTTTATTCCAGCTGCTCAGAAAAAAGTAACTGCCACCGGGGAATTCAAACGAACCGGTATATTTGAGATGAAAGCAGACGAGAGCCTGAAAGATCTCATTCGTTTTACCGGAGGTTTTACCGAGAACGCCTGGTGGTCAGTTCTGAAAATTTACCGAAAAACACTTTCGGGAAGATCGATTATTGATGTGCCTTTTTCTCAGGCAGAAACAGTAGTGTTACTAGATGGTGACTCTATAACTACCAGCGAAATAACAGACATTTACGAAAACAGGGTGATGATAACCGGTCCGGTCTTTCAACCCGGAGAGTATGAGTGGAAACAGGGTATGTCATTAACCGATTTGATACGAAAGGCCGGCTCACTGAGAGGTGACGCTTTTCTGAACCGGGGCAATATTATCAGGTTAAATCACGATTATTCAACCTCCAGTATTTCATTCGATTTAAGAGATATTTTAGCCGGAAAAGAAACAGTGGTCCTTCAACCTGAAGACATTGTGCTTATCAAATCAAAATTCGAATTGATGGAAGAACAGTATATTTCTGTTTCGGGTGAGGTACTGAATCCGGGTCAGATAGCATATTCAGATAACATGACTCTGGGAGATGCCATATTCCGGGCAGGCAGTTTTACCGAAGCTGCTGACAGTTCTTTTATCGAAGTAGCCCGTAGGTTGTCATACGAAGAAGCTGCCGTACTCTCCGATGAGTTGTTACACATCTACACGTTTAACCTTACACGCAATCTGAAATTGAACAAAGAAGATGCAGATTTTGTGCTGCAACCATTCGACCAGATTTCCGTACGAAAATCCCCGGGATACAGGGAAAGCGCTTCAGCAACAGTCAACGGCGAAGTAAAATATGCCGGCCGGTACGCCATAGAAAACAAAAACCAACGCATTTCCGACTTGATTAAAATGGCTGGTGGGTTAACTGATCAGTCATTTGTAAAAGGCGCCACCTTTTCCCGGCAAACCGAAGAGTTGGGAAGTGAATTTGTGGCCATCGACCTGGATAAAATAATGAGCAATCCCGGTGGAGAAAATGATTTGTTCCTGCGCAACAGTGATAAACTGTACATTCCGGAGTTTATTCAAACGGTGAAAGTGTCAGGAAGTGTGCAGAATCCATTTTCAATAACCTATGAAGAAGGAAAAAATCTGTTGTATTACATCGATAAGTGTGGAGGGTTCAGCACGGAAGCATTGAAACGAAAAACGTATGTAAAGTACCCTAATGGCGCAACAGCTTCCACCAGTTCTTTCCTGTTAAAGAATTATCCCGAAGTACTTCCCGGCAGCCAGATCATAGTACCTGCTAAACCGGAAAAAGAGGGATTAAATACTACGCAGTGGCTATCGATTGCCAGCACCTTCTCATCCATTGCAGTAGCAATAGCAGCAGTATTACGTTAATTAACAACCTGATTTTACAAACAAAAGAATCATTCCGATATGAAGGAAGACATTGAAAAGCATCAGCATAACGATGAAGATGAAATTGACCTGATTGCCCTGGCAAAAAGTATCTGGGGGAAAAGGGCATTTATTATCAAAACAGTTATTACTTTTGCTGTAATAGGAGTTGTTGTGGCTCTGCTATCTCCCAAAGAATACACCGCATCAACCAAAATGGTTCCACAGGTTTCCAGCGGATCTTCCAAAATGGGGGGGCTTTCATCGCTGGCATCAATGGCAGGGATTAACCTGAACCTGAACAATGAAGTTACAGATCTGATGCCACAAACCTATCCGCAGGTACTCCAAAGTGCACCTTTTCAACTCCAGTTGATGAATGCACAGTATTCCTTTGCAGAAATAGAACAACCCGTTACACTATTTGCGTACTACACTGAATATAGCAAACCCAATGCATTGGCTTTGATGAAGAAGTATACCATCGGTCTGCCCGGTGTATTAGTAGGGGCGCTTAAAGGAGGAAAAACAGAAAAACCGGAAATCAAAGATAAAAAGGATGGGACGATTAAATTAACCGAAGAGCAGGACCAGGTTAGAAAAATCCTGTCCGCCAATGTATCTCTCGAAATCAATGATCAGGAAGGCTACATTCAGTTAAGCTCCAGTTTCCCTGAACCAAAACTGGCAGCCCAGGTAACGCAAAAAGCAAAAGAATTATTACAGCAATACATTACTGAATTTAAAATTGAAAAAGCAACGGCTCAACTTCAATTCATCGAAGACAGATACAACGAAAAGATGAAAGAATTTGAGCAGGCACAGGAGACACTGGCAGCGTTTCGCGATCGGAATAAAAATGTTACCAGTGCCATGGCGCTTACCGAACAGGAACAGCTTCAGAATGAATACCAGCTGGCTTTCGAAGTATATTCGAGCCTGGCACAGCAACTGGAGCAGGCCCGCATAAAAGTGAAAGAAGACACACCCGTTTTTGCAGTAATACAGCCGGTTGTGGTGCCCTCTGAGCGTTCAAAGCCCAAAAGAACAATGATTCTGGCTATCTGGATATTCCTGGGCATTGTAGTGGGAATTGGTTGGGTTTTTGCCAGCCAATACTTTACAACTGCAAAAAAACATTGGGACGAAATTGATTAAATATTAAAAATACAAATTACTTAAATGCAAAAAACCGGCCATTCATAGCTGAAATGTTGTATCTCGTTATCAAAAAGTGACAATTCATATATTTGATCAAGAAATAATATGATTTAACCAATAATCAATTAAATTTGCAACCTGAACATAAGCCATAAAAAAAATCAAAATGGAACTTCTATTAATCCTTTTAGCAGCAATACTTGGATTTACAATCGTACTAATTTCCGTACCACCCATTTTACGTGTGGCCCGTGAAAAAAAATTGTTTGATACAAACGATGAGAGAAAAATTCATACTTCCGACATTCCTCCTCTGGGAGGTGTCGCTATTTTTCTGGGTTTTGTACTGAGTACCATCATTGCCACCGACGGATATAGTTTTGATTCACTGAAATACATCATCGCTTCCATTATTCTGATGTTCTTCATTGGACTGAAAGATGACTTATTAAATATATCAGCCCGAAAAAAATTCATTGTCCAGGTTTTTGCCGTGGTGTTGCTTGTAACACTTGGAAACGTTCATATCAACCACCTGCACGGAATCTTCGGTATTGGTCTGTTACATCCGGTTTCCGGTACACTAATCACTCTTTTTATCATGCTGGCCATTGTAAATGCTTTTAATCTTGTAGATGGAATTGATGGTCTGGCTGCTTCTCTTGCAACGCTTGCAGCAACTTTTTTTGGCATTTGGTTTTTCCAGGCCGGACACTTTCAGCTTGCTGTGATGTCCTTTGCATTAACAGGAAGCCTGGCAGGATTCTTTCTTTTTAATGTATTCGGAAAAAAGAACAAACTATTCATGGGTGATACCGGCTCTCTTGTTATTGGGTTGGTAATTGCTACCTTGGTTATAAAATTCAACGAACTTAATGCCTCCCCTTCATCGGCATTTGTGCTTGTAAATGCTCCTGCTGTTTCATTTGCAGTTGTCGTAGTTCCTTTAATTGATACCCTCAGGGTAATGACAATTCGCATTATGAATAAAAAATCACCCTTTGCACCCGACAGAAATCACATTCACCACCGTTTGCTTGAGTTATTTCCCAATCACCTTGTTGTAACGGCTACAATCCTGGCAGCCAATATAATTTTTATTGGTATCACAATTATTCTGGGATACCTGAATATGAATGTAACAATTCATTTTATGCTTATTTTCTTTTTGGCTATACTGCTCTCGTTTGTGCCCTCACAAATTGTCAAATTAAAACATCGTACACAAAAATCAAGGCAGCCATACCCGATCACCGGCAGATAAATGGCTTCAAACAATTTTATCAACACATCACACTTTTTTAAAAATACTGTTGGAGATTTTTCATATTAAACATTTCCTCATAAGCAACAACCCCAAAAAATAATTCCTCCACTTTCCCGTTCTTTTTGATTTAAAGGGATACTTTATTACATTCGGCCAAATTTGACAGAAATGATGATTAAAAAATTATTCGTACTTTTTATATGCTTCTTTTTACTGAATCCCGGTATTATTCTGGCACAGCAAGGCCAAAATTTCCGGCAGCAAAAACCCAAAGTTGTCATCGGAATTGTGGTTGAAAACATGCGCCCTGATTACATCCAACGTTACTGGGATAAGTTCGGATCAAACGGATTTAAAAAATTGTATAACAATGGCGCTGTCTGCAACAATATAAAAATTACACAACACACACAAAGTTATGCCAGCGGAACGGCTACACTTTTTACCGGAGTGAACCCTTCGATTCACGGAATTGTGGATAAGACCTGGTACGACAGGTTGAAAAGTAAAGAAGTGGAGTGCACTGAAGATGACTACTACTTTACGGTTGGCGGCGATTCAGAGCAGGGAAATGCTTCACCCGTAAAACTGCTCTCGTACACCATTACCGATAACCTCAAAATTTTTACCGGCGGAAAAGCGCATGTTTACAGTGCAGCCATGAACCGCGAAACAGCAATCTTTTCCGGGGGGCATGCCGCCGACGGAGCTTACTGGTACGATTCCGAATCGGGACGGATTGTTTCGAGTTCTTTTTACCTGAATACTTTTCCTGAATGGGTGCGCCAGTTCAATGGCGAAAACTACCCTGAAATGTACAGCTACCGCAACTGGGTAACATTTATGCCTGCAAATAACTACACCGAAAGTGTGAAAGACGATTACATCCTTGAAAAAGGTTATTTCGAAAAATGGAACACCTTCCCGCATACCATTGGAAAATATTCACGAAGGGCAGAAAACCTGCGCCCGGTAAAAACCACACCGTATGCAAATTTAATCATGAGAGATTTTGCCATCCGGTTGCTTGAAAATGAACCGGTAGGAGAAGACGATATTACCGACTTTTTTACCGTTACTTTTTCGTCGATGGATTATGAAAACGGGAACTTCGGTCCGGCTTCGCTCGAAATGCAGGACACCTACTTATACATGGATCAGTACATTGGAGATGTAATAAGTTTTGCTGAAAATAAGTTCGGAAAAGGAAATGTACTTTTTTTCTTAACGGCAAATACTTCGGCATCGTACCCGGTAGACTACCTGCAGGAGGAGTTTAACCTGCCTGTGGATTATTTTTCGCCTGAAAGCGCCATTGCATTGCTCACTTCCTACCTCAATATTACTTACGGGCAGCAAAACTGGATTGAACACTACTCCGATTTGCAGGTTTATCTGAACCACGATTTAGCCAAACAACACAAAATCGATTTAAATGAAATGCGCAGCGAAGCTTCCAACTTCATCAACCAGTTTGCCGGTGTGCAGGTTTCGTTGCCGGCACATCAACTGGAACAGGGAAGTTCGTCAAACGGTCTTTTATCTTTGATTTATAAATCGTATGCAAAAAACCGCTCAGGCGATTTTCTTTACCTGCTGAAAGAAGGCTGGCAACCTTCCTACAAATTTAAAAAGGTGAATTATACCGACCAGTCGCATATTCCGCTAATTTTTTATGGAGCAGGAATTACCCCCCGACGTATCAACAAACAGTTCAATGCGGTGGACTTAGTTCCCACGCTGGCCAATATAATCGGAATTCCGGTGCCTGATAAGAGCCATGGAAATGTAATACAGGAAATAGCGGAATAACTCAAACCAGTTACTTATTCGGATTGGCTTTCTTCTGAAGAATTTCCTTCTTCCCCGAAATCACTTTCCCGTCTGCAAGCTCCGGTTGTTTGTAATTATTAGGTTTCAGGCGAACGGTAATAATGGTATCTCCTTTCAATTCGAATTTCATTGGAAAATCTTCAAAACCATGACTGGATAATTTTAAATTCCGGGTACCCGGCTTCAATAAAAGTTTGTAGTAACCATCACTGTTGGAAATGGTCCCGATTCCTGATTCATTTTCGTAAACCGATACATTTTCGAGCACTTTGTCGGAAACAAAATTTTTCACATAACCGGAAACCGATAATAATTGTGCCTGTCCGTACTCGGGCACAATAAAAACAGTGAATAAAATAAAAATGTTTAAAATTGTTTTCATGGCAAAACTACATTGAATTGTTTAAAAAATCATGGCTTTAAACTAATGACAACCAACCCTGGCTAAAGGTTGCGTGCGATTAATAAAATAAATTGTTTCCTTTTTTACTGACTACAAAAACCGGTGCATTTTTTTAAAATACCATGTATTTACGATAATTTAAAATTAGTCTAAGTTCAGGCTTCAAAAGTATGTTGAAGAACAGACATGTTACGCAACAATATTATAGTTTTTTTTTAATCAAGTGTTTACTTTTATACCATTAAAAGAAAAATTTCTTTATTTGGCATTAAAAATAAATGCGGGAATTTAAATCCCGGAAAAATAACAACTAATTCAATAAATCTGATTTTATAAATTATTATGCTTATGGATCCTGTTCAATCATTAATTAAAGATCTTGCCGACAAATACGGACGGACAAGAGAAAGCCTGTTACCGGTAATGCAAGGAGTAATTCGGCAGAAAAAATATCTTTCGGAATACTCCATGGTGGAAATTGCACGTGAAATGGAAATTCCGGCTTCTGATGTTTTTGGCACTGCCACTTTTTACTCTTTTCTCGAAACCCAGCCCGCCGGTAAGTTTATCATCAGGGTTTGCAAAACAATCACCTGTTCCATGAAAGGTAAAAACCAGATTCTTTTTGCCATTCAGGATATGCTGAAAATTAAAGTGGGAGAAACAACTCCCGACTCCCGGTTTACCCTGCTCGAGACCAATTGCCTGGGTTGGTGCCACAAAGCTCCGGCCATGTTAATTAACGACGAGGTCTACACCGATCTCACCCCGGAAATGATAAGGGAGATACTCTCGGGATACATTAAAAAGGATATTTAATCAAAAATCAGAAAATTATGGCATATTCATATCAATTAAAAAGAGTGGATTTTATTTTCAGGAATGAAAATGACTGGGAAAAAGTTTTATCCACTACTATAAAAAAGAAGCCTGAAGACATTATTAACGAATTGATCAGCTCTGAACTGAAAGGGCGCGGAGGAGCCGGTTTTCCTACCGGACTGAAATGGAAGCTAACCGCAGAGGAAAAAGCCAAACAAAAATTTGTTATCTGCAATGCCGATGAAGGCGAACCCGGAACATTTAAAGACCGTGAAATTCTGTCGCGCGTACCCTACAAAGTACTCACAGCAATGGCAGTTTGCGGATATGTTACCGGCGCTAAAACAGGTTACATCTATCTCAGGGGCGAATACAAATTTCTGGAAGAAGAACTGTATAAAGCCATTGACGAATTTGAATACTACTGCAAAGAAATAGACCTCGATTTCAACATCAAAATTTTCATGGGCAGCGGTGCCTACATTTGCGGCGAGGAAACTGCACTGATGGAGTCGATGGAAGGACGCCGCGGAGAGCCACGCAATAAACCGCCATTCCCCACGCAAGCTGGTTATATGAATGCTCCCACGGTAATAAACAACGTGGAAACACTTGTTCATACCTACACCATCTTTAAATACGGTGCCAAAAAATTCTATGATTTGGGTGTTCAGTACTCCCGCGGAACAAAATTGTTCTCGGTTTCAGGAGATACCCCAAAACCGGGAATTTATGAGCTTGAACTCGGAATGAGCCTGCAGGATTTTGTGTATGAGTTTGGCGACGGCGATACAAAAGCGGTTCAGGTTGGCGGAGCTTCCGGTTTCCTGGTGCCACGCAAAAAATTTAACGATACAGCCATCGGTTACCAGGGAAAACTTACCGGCATTTCATTGCCTACGGGAGGTTCAATGATGCTATTCAACAGCTCACGATCCATGTTTAACGTACTCGACAACTACCTCGAATTTTTCAGGGAAGAGTCTTGCGGACAGTGCACACCCTGCAGGGTAGGATGCCAACAGCTTTTGCTGGGTATTAAAGCTGTAAAGCGTGGTGAAAAACCGGCCTCGTATCTTGAGAAACTGTTGCGACTGACAGAAACCATGCAGTACACTGCAAAGTGCGGGCTGGGACAATCAGTAGCAAATTCTTTCTCTTCCATTGTCGAAAATTTCAGGGAAGAGATGATCTATTAAAATCTAAATCAGAAAAACCATGGCAAAAAAAATAAATTTATCGATAAATGGGTTTCCCGTAGAAATAGAAAAAGGGAAAACAATTCTTGAAGCAGCCGATACACAGGGAATTTCAATACCTACACTCTGTTACCATAAAGATTTGTGTGTGGCAGGAAACTGCCGGGTGTGTGTGGTTGAAGTTGCCGGTCAGAAAAGACTTTCGGCTGCATGTGCCACACCTGTTGAAGAGGGCATGGAAATATTGACCAACAGCCTGAAAGTTCGCAACTCACGGAAACATATCATTGAGTTGTTGCTGGCAGAACATAACGCCGACTGCACCAAATGTTACCGAAACGGAAACTGCGAACTGCAGGAACTGGCATCGGAATATAAAATTATGACCCAGGACTTTCTGGAACTTGCACAGTTGAAAAATTACACCATCGACATGTTTTCCCCGTCGATTATGAAAGACGACAGCAAATGTATCCGCTGCCAGCGATGTGTGCGCACTTGTGCCGAACTTCAGGGAGTGAATGCGTTAACAGTGGCCTATAAAGGCGACCAGATGAAGATATCCACATTCTTTGAAAAACCGATGAACGATGTGGTTTGTACCAATTGCGGACAGTGTGTAAACCACTGCCCTACCGGCGCGCTGGTTGAAAAGAACTACATTGAGCAGGTTTGGGAAGCCATTGCCGATCCGAAAAAACATGTGGTTGTGCAAACTGCACCGGCAGTGCGCATTGGGCTGGGCGAAGAGATGGGACTGAAACCCGGAGAAAGGGTAACCGGCAAAATGGTAGCCGCTCTGAAACGTTTGGGTTTCGATTCGGTGCTCGACACCGATTTTACAGCCGACCTTACAATAATGGAAGAAGGAACCGAATTGCTTACACGTTTAAAAAAGGTACTCGTTGACAAAGATAAAAATGTGAAACTCCCCATGGCTACTTCCTGCTCGCCGGGATGGATCAAATACATCGAGCACATGTACCCGGAATACCTCGACAATTTATCGACCTGTAAATCGCCGCAGCAAATGTTTGGTGCACTTGCAAAAACATATTATGCAAAAGCAAGAAATATTGAACCGGAAAATATCGTTTCAGTTTCAATTATGCCTTGCACTGCTAAAAAATATGAGGCCAGCAGACCGGAAATGCACGACAGCGGATACCGCGATGTTGATTTTGTATTAACTACCAGAGAATTGGCTATTTTGATTAAGCAGGCTGGCCTCGATTTCGATAAACTACCCTCGGCAAAATACGACCGTTTAATGGGTGAATCAACCGGTGCAGCAGTAATATTTGGTGCTACCGGCGGAGTAATGGAAGCCGCATTGCGTACAGCCTATGAACTTGTAACCGGTCGTGAAGTTCCGTTTGACAACCTTAACATTACTGCAGTCAGAGGAATGGAAGGTGTGAGAAAAGCCACTATCAAAATTGAAAAACCATTAGAAGAGTGGGCATTCTTAGATGGCGTTGAACTAAAATGCGCTGTGGCGCACGGATTGGTCAATGCAAAAAAAGTGATGGAATCAGTAAAAAAAGGCGAAGCCGATTTCCATTTTGTGGAAGTGATGGCCTGCCCGGGTGGATGCCTGGGTGGCGGCGGACAACCAATTCCTACAAACCCGGAAATTCGCAAAAAACGGACGGAGGCAATCTATGCAGAAGATGCCGACCTGTCAATTCGCAAGTCGCACGAAAATCCGGAAATTCAAAAAATCTACAAAGATTTTCTGGTTGAACCACTTGGTGAAAAGTCGCATCATTTGCTGCATACAAAGTATACAAGAAGAGAACATTATTAGTAACCAAAGTAAAAATCCGGCGTTTTCTTACGTCGGATTTTTTTTTATCATTTCCTAACGACTCAACCATTTTTACAATCCCAAATCAAACATTTTTTCCCAAATTGAGACGACATTTTTCAAGCCGAAAAAGATAAAAAACTGATTTACTGAAAGATAATTTCCGGGATCAATTCTTGTAATTTGTGGCATGTAGTTCAGTTAAAAATTTTAGGGAAGATAAATTTACACAGATGTAAATCATTTATCTGGTTTTAAAAAAGGGCATTTGTACAATGGGATCCAAAATTATTTGGGTCCCATTTTTTTTGAATACGCCTTCTGAAAAATATTTCGTTATATTCGGACAAATTTTTCACATATGAATAAACAGGCAACATTGATTATTCTGCTGTTTTTATTTGTCTTTTCTGCTGAAGGACAGGAAAGATACCTGGCCCCCATGACCAGTGACATTGTGGTGGAGACCCACACCTACATTTCAAAAGACGGGCAAAACCTTGATTTGGATGTTTATTATCCGGCCCGGGACATTGAAACCGAAAGACCACTTATTTTATATGTTCACGGTGGCGGATTTCAGGGAGGAGAAAGAAACAGCGAAGGGAATGTTGAATTTTGCACCCGCTTTGCCAGCCTGGGATATGTTGCGGCCTCCATTTCATATCGTTTAACCCGGAAAGATAAAGAGGGTGGTTTTGGTTGCCAATGCCCGGCCAACGAAAAACTAAACACTTTTTATGCGGCAGTCGAAGATTTACAGGATGCCACTTTTTACCTGATTGAAAACAGAATGGAACTGGGCATCGACCCGCAAACAATAATCCTGGCAGGCAGCAGCGCCGGCGCAGAAACCGTTTTAAATGCAGCTTATGAACCGCCTTATTGCTATGGTCTCGATTCGGGACCGGTTGATTATGCCGGCGTGATTAGTTTGGCCGGGGCCATTCCCGACACTTCAAAAATATATGAAGAATCGGCCATCCCCTCGTTACTTTTTCATGGAACCGACGATAACCTGGTCCCTTATGCCACTGCGCCTCATCATTATTGCGAAAAAGACCAGCCCGGATATCTTATTTTGCACGGTTCGCATACCATCGCTCAAAAGCTTGAGCACCTGGAAATTCCATACTGGCTGCATACCAGTTGCGGGGCAGCCCACGAAATCGCCAACAAACCCAAAACAGAATATTTTGATGTGATGATTGATTTTTGCTACAATTTTATTCTGAACGGAACTGCCGAAAGCCGGCATACCATAATCAAGGAGAAAAAACAAAATTCGGATTACGAATCATATAATTTTTGCGAAGAATGAAAAAAATAGTGTGGCTCATTTTATTTTTAATTCCTATCTCGTTATTTTCACAGGAGATGAACATCATTAGTTTTAACATAAGGTATAACACCACCAACGACGGAGAAAACGCCTGGCCCAACCGTATTGAAATGGTTACCGATTTGCTTCGGTTTCACGATGCAGATATTTTTGGATTGCAGGAAGCTTTGCATGGGCAAATTATCGATGTAAAAAATGATTTTCCTGAATACGAATGGTTTGGCGTTGGACGCGATGACGGGAAAAAAGCGGGTGAGTTTTCACCTATTTTCTACAATAAATCAAAATTCAAATTACTCGACCACGGAACATTCTGGCTTTCTGAAACTCCTGAAAAGCCAAGCACTGGCTGGGATGCTGCGCTTAACAGAATTGTTACCTGGGGCATTTTTAAGTCGAAAGAAACTCAAAAAGAATTTATGGTTTTCAATACGCATTTCGACCATGTTGGAGTGGAAGCCCGGAAAAATTCAGCCACATTAATTCGTGAAAAAATTGAGAAAATGGTACCTGCCGGCACCCCGGTAATTGTTACCGGCGACTTCAATCTTACTCCCGATCAGAAACCGATTATCATGCTCAAAGAATACATGAAAGACAGCTATGAAGTTTCGAAAGAACCGCCCTACGGTCCGGTTGGAACCTATAACGGATTTAATATTGAATCGGATTTAGACCGTCGCATTGATTATATTTTTGTAAGAGGAAATCTGGAAGTTGTAAAATATGCAGCACTGAGCGAAATAAAAGACAAACGCTTTCCTTCTGACCACCTGCCAGTGTTTGCAAAAATTAAGCTGAATTAAAATGATTTCCAATGCCCGCTAATATTTCCGGAAAGTAAATCAACACAATGCTTGAAAAAACAGGACAATTCATTATCGATACAGCCAATTTTGTTTGGGGCTTCCCCGTTTTGATCCTGTTATTAGGCGGAGGTTTATGGTTTCTGATTTATTCCCGTCTGGCACCATTGCGTTATTTGGGGCATGCTGTAAAAATCCTTACCGGCAAATACGACGATCCGGATGAACCCGGGCAACTGCGCCACTACCAGGCACTTTCTACAGCACTTGCCGGAACCGTTGGGATGGGAAATGTGAGCGGTGTGGCAGTGGCCATTACGATGGGCGGCCCGGGTGCCATTTTCTGGATGTGGGTTTCGGCACTGCTCGGAATTAGCACCAA
>DATFJO010000107.1:0-3067 GCA_035269145.1 Tangfeifania sp.
TCGCGCTTGATGCCCGATTCAAAATCTACCAGGTAATAATCGCGGTTTCGTTCGCCTGTCCAGCTCGAGGCACGCATGTACGGATCGTCATTATACCCCAGTCCGACCATGCCATTTCCTTTGCGGATAGGAGAAACACGATCGATATTCAAATCTGCCAATTGAACAAATCTTTCCAAATCAGTATGATAAACTGCGAGGTAAGTTTTTTTCTTTTCGCGGTCGAGTTCTACTTTTTGCTGTGGTTGTAACTTTTTGTCGTGCCAGCTCCAAATATCGAGTTTTGGTTTGTCTTCAGCAAGCAGTGTATCTTCAGGTTCCGGCTCAGGGCTTTCGGCGGTACCGAGGTATAGTTTTGAGCCGTCTTCCGAAAAATAAATTGGCCCGTTTTCGCTGGGCGACCAGCCTACCGGAATTCCGCTGGTGTAACTGTCAACCGTTTTTTCCGGTTCGGCAGGCAATGTTCCGTAATACATGGAATACACTTTTTCATCGATGGTATCCTGAGAAAACAGAAACGCATATTTTTCACCCGATTCATCTGATGTTACTTTATCGGCCCATCCCTGCGATGAGAACAACTCCTTTTCTTCTCCTGCGGTTGTGTCAAAAACAGATACATCTGAATAAGTATCCACTGTGTCTTTTCGTTGCTGCACAAAATAAACCGACGCGCCGTCTTTTGCATACGAATAATCGGTAACATTGGGAAACAGCAAAGTATCGCCTGAACCGACTTCAAACAACACCAAATCATCACCCGGTTGCTTTACTTCCTTTTTATCTTTCTTTTCTTGAGTTGTATCTTTTTCGGCTGGGCTGGGCTCCGTTAAAAAAGCAATCCAGCGCGCATTGTCTTCAGGTATTTTATAGGATTTCTGTTTGGGAAACTTGTATATTTCATCGTTTTTAAACACCCAAATACCAAGGCTGTCCTTAGGCATTTTATCTTTTTTCACTTCATCGAGTTTGGCCTGCCTTACGGAATCTTCATGCGGTTTAATTTCAAATACAATAAAATCATTTTCAGAACCAAATGCTGCATTATCGCCACGCGGAATAGTATCTAAATGGCGATGCCTTTTTACGATTATAAAACCATCACCTTTCGCTGGTCCCTGCTCAAAAGCAACCATCTTTCCATCGTACGAAATAATTGAACTTGAAACAGAGTTCCAGTCTTCGAAATCATCAATCTTTAATGGCTTTTTAGGGACTTCCTGTGCGTATAATCCAACCGATATTAAAAGTGCCAGTAACAATGCAGTTTTTCTCATTGCAATTATTTTTCAGAATTAAAAATTAAAAATCTCAAATATAACATAAAATGCTGTCAGAGGTCAACCAAAAATATTTCAAAATTGAGTTTTCTGAAACATCATAAACTTTTCCTTCCAGCAACAAACGATGTCATTCAGGGGTTCAACTGTTTTCAAAAGCAGCAAAAACGCTCTCAAATTCAGAGGGTAACACAGAAGTAATTTTCAACACTTCCTTTGTTCCGGGATGCGCGAATTCCAGCTCTGTGGCATGCAAAAACAAACGTTTTATTCCTGTCATCTCCGAAATGATTTTGTTAAGTTTGAAATCGCCGTGATGCGTATCGCCGAGCATATCGAAACGGTTTTTGGCAAAATGCTGCCGCAATTGGTGCCAACGGCCGGTTTCGGGATGAATTTCCACCAGACTCAAAACAACATTTGCAGCTTCTTTGTGCTCAATTCCGGTTGAAACTGATTTCACGGTTTTAAAATGAGTAACTGCCGGTTTCTTAAATTTCGATTTCTTTTTTACTACCACTTTGTCGCTGAAAGTTCCTTCCCCGGGATTTCCCTGAACAATGGCCATGTACTTTTTCATCACCTCTTTTCGCTCAAACTGTAAGGTGAGTTCATGCGCCATTTCAGAGGAGAAAGTCAACACAATAACACCGGAGGTTTTGGAATCGAGCCGGTGCACATTGTAAATCCATTTTCCGGTAGAATTGCCGAGCAGTTTGGTAAGATAAGGAGCGTCGTTCGGCATAAAATCATTTTTATGGACAGGAAGTCCTTCAGGCTTTTCAACTGCTATAATGTGTTCATCCTGGTAAAGAACAGGTATTTTAAAATCGTGATTCACTGATAAATATTAGTTAAAATTCCAACAATCTTTCGTTATATTTGTGTTCCGGCAAAATAAACAAAATCAATGGCAAAAACGCTGATATTTCCCGTTATTTTATTGCTGCTGTTTTTTGGTTTCTTTTCAGGATGGCAAAATTCGAAAGAAAAAGTTAAGCGCCATTTTCTTGAAGGAAATTTTTCGAAAGCAGAACAATTGATAAACGAAATGATGAAAGAAAACCCTGATATTGAAACAAAAAAAGAACTCGAAATCATCGGTGCAAAAATGTACCGGATAAGAAGAGACTTTTCGAAAAATGAGGCTGACATAAGAAAGGAACTTCTCCCCTATTTCCCGGAACTTTCGGATGAGCAATTGCGAGCCTGGGAAGAATCGGATAAACTGGAGATGCGAAAAATCGACGGCGAAAGTAAGTATTTCAGAAATGCAGTTCCCAATCTATTTCGGCTTGATAAAAAAGCCGCCGAAGCAAAAGAAAAAAAAGACGGCAGAACCATCGACCCGCTTAAAGAATTCTGCCGCAAACACACATCGGAACTAATAAAAAAGGTTGAAAACGGAATGTCGCTGAAGGATGAAATTTATGAATACCAAATTGATTTCACCATCACTTTAAAACCGGATGTAATTCCTGCAGGCGAAACAGTGAAATGCTGGATGCCTTCCCCACGCGAATCGCTGCCACGCCAGAAAAACATTGAGCTTCTGGAGGTAAATTCCAACAATTATTTCCTGGCATCGAATGAAGATTTGCAGCGCAGCCTTTATATTGAAAAAACCACCAAAGCCAGCGAACCCACTGTTTTTAATTACTCTGCCCGCCTTGAAACACGCCCACAGTATTTTCAGCTTAAAAACAGAGATGTAAAACCTTACGACAAAAATTCAGAACTTTACCGGAAATATACAGCCGAACGACTTCCACACGTTGTTGTTTCAG
>DATFJO010000108.1:0-3731 GCA_035269145.1 Tangfeifania sp.
CCGAAATCCGAAACCGGATTCCCGATGACTCCGAAAGTTCGGAATTGTTTCTCAGGCTTAACCCAACCACTTTGGGCGGAACCGTGTCAACCGCCACGGCATAATTTCCAAAGCTTCTGATATTGCCGGTTACCCAGCCAAATTTGTACTCACCTCCGGCAGAATAAAATTTTCCGGAAGTAGTGTCCACCTTTACCAAAAGTGCTTTTGATTTTAAATCTTCTGGAATATTTTCCGCATCTATTGATAATTTTGAACTTGCATGAATCGGTGTGGATTCATTGTGCACTACATGAATGTCTGAATAAAACTTCTTTCTTCCTGTTTTTTTTGTATAAGTAAACGGAATGTCGGTATAAAAAGCATTTTCCGGGAAATCGGCTTTAATTCCGCCTGAGCGAAAATGGTTTTCGTTGTTATAAATCATTGTTCTGATAAATGCTGTTTCCTGTGCCGGAACTATTTCCGGTTTGCCTTCAATGTTAAATTCAAGCACCGAAATATTTCCGTAGGTGTCGGTTAATTCTATCCGCACATGGTGAATGTCTTCTTCGTTTACTTCCAGTATCCCGTCATTTTTCAATGTTTCGTAAATGCTAAGTTTGTTTCCCGGATCGATCCAGGTTTTATGGAACCTGCGCCGCGATCGCTGATATTCTGCATAGTCGATATGGCTGTTTATGTAGCGCGATTCAGAAAATGCAAACCTGTCCATTTTAAAAGAGTAGTAAAGTTCACCGTCGATTTTTAGTTGAATGGAATACACCCCGCATCTGTTGTTCGATTCATCGAAAAAATCATTGGTTTGAATGGCAAAACCTATATTCCCGTAAACCGGAATAATAGGGTTGTGGTTCAGGTGAAATGCATCGTCGTGAAAAACTACCGGGTATGATTTTTTGGAGGATTTGTAATCGGTGTGTGAATTATTGCCCAACGGCACTACCATCAGCGAATAAATTTTGGGTGCAATGTTATCTTTTACCGGAAATCCCAAATTCAGCGGGTTGAGGGGCTCTTCTGTTTGGGTGTCGCGGATTTCGAAATGCAGATGCGGGCCGCCCGAGCTGCCAGTGTTTCCGCTGCTTGCAATAAACTCTTCCTGTTTTATTTTGAATTGGTTTTCAGGTATTTGCAGGTCTACCCGGAATGTTTTTTTCTCGTACTGAATATTTTTCACATATTCGTTAATGTCGTCCCTGAAGCTTTTTAAATGTCCGTAAACCGAAGTCGTACCGTTTGGATGGTCGATGTAAATGGCTTTTCCAAAGCCGGTTGGCGAAACCACAATGCGTGAAATAAAACCATCTGCCACAGAATATACCGGAATCCCGGTTACTCCCTGTGTTTTTATATCGATGCCTGAATGAAAATGATTGTTGCGGAGTTCGGCAAAACTTCCGCTTAAAAGCATAGGAATTTTTACAGGGTTGGAATAGTAACTGTTTTGACCGGAAACATTCACCGAAAGCGCAATGAAAAGGACGATTATTATTTGTTTCATACTGTTTTTCAGGATAATTATCAAAATTGCAAATTTATAAATCCATTTTTCCTGTTAAGCTGAATCAGGAGTTAATTTTTTCAATAATTTGCAAACGTTTTCACAATAGGGTAAAAATATTAACTTTGTGGCTGAATTGCAGCAAAAATGACCGAAGAAGAACGTATCCTTCTGAGTGAGCTGAAAGCGAATACAGAAAAGCTGTTTCAGAAGTTCCGGCACCTGGAAACAGAAAAAAAAATGCTGGAGGAAAGGGTGACGTTTCTAAAAGATGAAATGGCACGGCTGGAGAGGGAGAAAACTGAACTCGGCCTAAAAAATGATAGTTTGGAGATGGCTAACCGGATTTTGTCAGGAAATGACGAAAAACACGAAGCCAGGAAGAAAATAAACAGAATTGTACGGGAAATTGATAAATGTATCGCATTACTCAATAAGTAATGACTGGTGGACAAGAACAAATTAAGAATAAATATCAGGATCGAAGGCAGGGTTTATCCCCTGAATATCGATCGGAAAGATGAAGAGAAGCATCGGGTAGCTGCAAAAAGAATAAATGAAACAGTTCAAAAATACAGGGAATTGTTTCGCGATAAAGATGCACAAGACATATTGGCGATGGCCGCATTTCAAATTGCACTGAATCAGACAGAAATGCTGGAACGTGAAAATAAGTCGCTTTTCATTGATGAGCTAAAGAATTTGAACGACGATATTTCAGATTTTTTGAAAGAAGAGAATAAGTAAATTACTGAATTAGAGATATTTATCAAGATGCCCGTATTGAATTGCTTTATTAAAATGAAGTGATTTTTTACGGGTTATTTATTAATAAATTAATATAAAGAAAAATGGATTGGATACAAATACTAATAGGAGCAGCAGCCGGATTTCTGGGGGGCGGGGCATTGGCCTACGTCATCTGGAACAGGGCATTGGATTCGAAAAAACAACGAATTGTAGAAGAGGCCAGGAGTGAAGGCGAAGTCATAAAAAAAGACAAAATTCTCCAGGCCAAAGAGAAATTTATTCAGTTGAAAACAGAACACGAAAAGTTTATTCAGGAGAAAGGTGTAAAAATCAGTCAGCTCGAAAATAAGCTGAATCAGCGTGAAAGTACTGTAAATCAGCGTCGCGAAGAATTAAATAAAAAGACCAGGGAATTTGAAACTACCCGGAAAGAGGTGGAAACGATTCGCGAAAACCTGAACCTGCAGATGCAGCGTGTAGAAAACAAAAGTGAAGAACTGGATAAACTCCATCGGCAGAACCTTGAAAAACTGGAACAAATCTCCGGTCTCTCAGCCGAAGAAGCCAAAGCACAACTGGTTGAATCGCTGAAAGAGGAAGCCCAGTCGGATGCAATTGCATACGTGAACGAAATAATGGAGGAGGCCAAACAAACGGCCAACAAGGAAGCCAAGAAAATTGTGGTGAAATCTATTCAGCGGGTAGCTACTGAAACCGCAGTGGAGAATGCAGTAACGATTTTTCACATTGAAAGTGACGAAATTAAAGGGCGCATCATTGGCCGCGAAGGACGGAATATCAGGGCACTGGAAGCTGCCACTGGTGTTGAAATAGTAGTAGACGACACTCCAGAAGCAATTGTACTTTCGGCATTCGATCCTGTACGCCGCGAAATTGCAAGGCTGGCGCTTCATCAACTGGTTACCGACGGCCGAATTCACCCGGCACGCATTGAAGAGGTGGTGGGTAAAGTGAAAAAACAAATTGAAGAAGAAATTATTGAAACCGGCAAGCGAACTGCCATCGACCTTGGAATTCACGGCTTGCATCCGGAAATTACCCGCTTGATCGGTAAAATGAAATACCGCTCATCATACGGACAGAATCTGTTGCAGCACTCACGCGAGGTTGCCAATCTGTGTGCAATTATGGCATCTGAACTGGGATTGAATCCGAAGAAAGCCAAACGCGCCGGATTGCTGCACGATATCGGAAAAGTACCCGACGACGAGCCGGAATTGCCGCACGCCATTCTGGGTATGAAACTGGCCGAAAAATACAAGGAAAAGCCGGATATTGTAAATGCAATTGGCGCTCACCACGATGAAGTGGAAATGCAAACACTGCTGGCACCAATCGTTCAGGTTTGCGACGCCATATCAGGCGCCCGTCCGGGAGCTCGCCGCGAAGTGGTTGAATCTTACATTAAACGTTTGAAAGACCTCGAAGACCTGGCGCTTTCCTATCCGGGAGTTAC
>DATFJO010000109.1:0-4392 GCA_035269145.1 Tangfeifania sp.
AGCAATTGATTGTCGATCGCGAAACATCGGCTGACTACATTATTTTGTCGCCACTCGACGGAACATCGTATTCCAACAGTTTGCAATTTGATGTGCGTTACCAGCCCATCGAGCGGCTCGACATGTTGCTTGCATACCGCATGAACGATGTGAAACAAACCATTGGCGGCGAGTTGCTCGAGAAACCGCTCACCAGCCGTTACAAAGGCCTGGTGAGTTTCAATTACACCACCAACCTGAAAAAGTGGATGTTCGATTACACCATCCAGTTTAATGGTGGCGGAAGAATCCCGCGTCACCAGAGAGACCTTGCCATGCATGTTATACATGGTGATGATTTTTACGAATTTTCGCCTTACACCGTAATGAATGCCCAGATTACCAAATATTTCCGCTACTGGAATATTTATGCAGGTGTTGAAAATCTCACCAATTTCAAACAACCAAACCCGGTGGCCGGAACAGATGAGCCTTTTGGACCTGATTTCGACGCCACAACTGTTTGGGGTCCGGTAAAAGGCCGGAGAATTTATATGGGATTGCGTTTTAATTTAAATTACAATTGATAACCTAAAAATTTAAGAAAATGAAAAAATTAATAGTATTTATAGCATTTGTGATGCTTGCCGGTTTTGCAAGCGATTTATCAGCCCAGAAAAAGGGCAGGGAAGTAGTTTGTTTTGAAAGCGACATGGATTGCGGCGATTGTGAAAAAACACTTTATGATCACCTTCGTTTTGAAAAAGGAATTAAGGATTTAAGAGTGGATCATGTTTCAAATACCATTTTTATTGAATACAAATCCAATAAAAGCAGCGATGAATCATTTGCCGAAGCCATAGAAAAAAAAGGGTTCAAGGCAAAAAAAATCACTCAGGAAGAATATAAAAAGATTGTTGAGCAGGCTGAAAAAGAAGGGCACGATCACAACCAGGAAGCTCACCGCGAAAGAGAATAATTGGGTTTTCTGTTG
This sequence comes from Tangfeifania sp., assembly GCA_035269145.1. Taxonomy (GTDB): domain Bacteria; phylum Bacteroidota; class Bacteroidia; order Bacteroidales; family Prolixibacteraceae; genus Tangfeifania. Next base: position 974 of record DATFJO010000109.1, read on the forward strand.
AATTGGATTGAAAAATGCGACACCCGGCGAGAAGTTCGGGTGTCGCATTTTTTGTGTGCTACCTTTCCTGAAGGTTATTATTTCACCCCATCCTGTCTTAGAAACCAATATTTTTTTTTGAAACTGTTCCTTGCGGTACTTTTGCGCAAAATTTTGATGAATGAAACGAGCATGTAAAATATTTACACCCAAGAGCATAATTTAAATACATGCGAGTTACATACTATCCCACTGAAAATAAACAATTTTAATAGTATGAAAATCAAAGCAGCATCCGATAATATACCGTTCAATCCGGCAAAAGTTCCTTTTTTTTATGGATGGGTAATTTTATTTGCCGCCACCGTAGGAGTTTTGGTAAGTGCTCCCGGACAAACAATGGGAGTTTCAACTTTTACCGATTATTTAATCGATGCAATTGGTGTTAACCGGAATCAAATCAGCACGGCATACATGATTGGTACCATTGGCAGCTCATTTGTACTGACCTGGGCCGGCAGGCAGTACGACAAATTTGGCGCCCGCTGGACTGCAATGGCCGCATCGCTGCTGCTTGCTTTTGTGCTTGTTCTTTTAAGCCAGTCAGACCGGTTGATAGAGCTTATTGTCAGCGACAGTGAATCGACAATTTTCGCAGGAGTTGCAATTGCGTCCATGACGTTTTTCTTTTTTATGCTTCGGTTTTCAGGACAGGGAGTGCTTACCATGGTTTCGCGCAATATGCTCATGAAATGGTTCGAAGCGCGACGTGGACTTGTAAATGGTATTTCATCGGTTTTTATTGCGGTAGGGTTTTCACTGGCACCTCTAACTTTCGACGGAATTATACAGACAACCTCATGGAGAATGGCCTGGTTGATGATGGCAGTGGCCATCGGAATTTTTTTTACGCTGTTTGTTTTTATCTTTTTTCGCGATAATCCGGAAGATGTGGGAATGATTCCCGATGGCGAAAAACACGGCAACCGGCAACATAATGTTACCATAAAACCAGTCAGGCAATTTACGCTTGGCGAAGCCCGCGGCAAACTTACATTCTGGCTGTATGCGCTTCCGCTTGCCATTTTTGCATTGTACATCACCGGTTTTACTTTTCACCTGGTTTCAATTTTCGATTCTGTTGACATGGATCGCGATAAAGCGCTGGCGGTTTTTATTCCGGTTTCATTTATTTCCGTCGGCCTCTCATTTTTTGGAGGATGGATTAGCGACCGCATTCACCTGAAATACCTTCTTTACCTGGTTCTTGCAGGTGAATTAATTGCGCTTTTTTCGCTTGCAAATCTTAACGACGGAATTTTTTATTACGGTTTTATTCTGGGACATGGAATTACAAGCGGCATGCAAAACGTGTTGATGACCGTTACCTGGCCACGCTTTTTCGGTCGGAAGCACCTCGGAAGCATCACCGGTTTTATGATGTCGCTGATTGTATTTTCAAGTGCACTCGGCCCTGTATTGTTTAGTTTCTCATTTACAAAACTGGGGAGTTACGGCTATGCCGTTTTCATTTTGATAGCGCTGGTTGCAGGGCTGTTTATTTTGGCACACAAGGGAAATAATCCGCAGGATAAATTCGAAATTGACAAAGGAAATGATTAGTTTTGGAGAACAACAAACCTAATTTTATCATCATGATTAAAAAAATTTTATTTCAACTGGTAGCGGCAATTTTATTACTAACTGCCTGCCAGCCCAAACAATCTACTGATGAATGGTATTCAATTTTTGACGGAGAAACGCTTGACGGATGGGAAAAATCTTCTGAAAACCCGGAAAGTATTACTGTTGAAAATGGGGCTATAAAATGTTCTGGTCCGCGGGCGCACCTTTTTTACGAAAGAGATGTAAAGAATTTTGAATTTGAAACCGAAGTGAAAACAGCTCCTCATTCCAACTCGGGCATTTTTATTCACACCACTTACCAGGAAGAAGGCTGGCCTTCGCAAGGCTACGAAATTCAGGTAAACAACACTTTTCGTGGTTCAGAAACACATCCCGAAAGACGCAAAACAGGAAGCGTTTACAATGTGCGAAACCTTTATTTTCCGCTTGCAGAAGACGATGAGTGGTTTAAAATGCGTATAAAAGTAGTGGAAAATAAAATTGAGGTTTTTGTAGACGATATCAAAGTAAACGAATACATCGAACCTGAAAATCCGTGGCGTCCTGAAGCCAACCAACAAATGCAGCTTGGAGGAGGAACTTTCGCTTTGCAGGCACACGATCCGGGCAGTACTGTTTACTACCGCAACATCCGTTTGAAAGAACTGCCGGAGCAGGAACCGTTTGAACCGAAAGTAGACAAAGAGTGGGATACAAAGGTTACACAACTTATGTTTGCAGGTTTTCCATTGGTTGATTACCACGTGCATCTGAAAGGCGGACTCACGCTGGAAGAGGTAGTTGATAACTCACAGAAACTGGGCATTAATTACGGAATTGCACCCAACTGCGGACTGCATTTCCCGGTAACAAACGATTCATCGTTGAATGCGTATCTGAATGATGTAAAAAACAGCCCAACATTTAAAGGCATGCAGGCCGAAGGGCGTGAATGGGTGACACTTTTTTCTGAGGAGGCAGTAGCTAAATTCGATTATGTTTTTACTGATGCCATGACTTATACAGACTATAAAGGCCGCCGGACGAGAATTTGGATTCCCGAAGAAGTGTGGGTGGACGATAAGCAACAGTTCATGGAACAACTCGTTGGAAAAATTGAAGCCATTTTCTCGCAGGAACCTGTCGATATTTATGTGAATCCAACTGTTTTGCCGGCTGTTATTGAAGATGATTACGATGAACTGTGGACCAGAGAACGAATGCAACGGGTTATAGATGTGCTGGCAGAAAATAATATTGCACTTGAAATTAATGCACGCTACAAACTTCCGAAGCCCGAGATGATTAAAATGGCGAAGGAAGCAGGCGTGAAATTTTCATTCGGAACAAACAATACCGGCAGCGAATTGGGCCGGTTAGAGTATTGCATCGATATGATTGAAGAATGTGAACTGACTCCAAACGATATGTTCGAAATAAAGCCCGACAGCCTGAAGCCGGTAGTTGTAAAAGGGTTGCCCGATAAAATAACAGGATAATTATTGTACTGAATCTTTGAACCTCTGAAAATTGTAAAAACTGCTTTACAATTTTCAGAGATTCTTTTTTAACACAACACAATGCCATCAGAGTTTTTAAAAAATATTTATGTTCACAGCGACTGGAAACCATTTTTGACCACAGAAATCAGGGAATTAATTAAGCAGGTTGAAAGTGAGGTGCTGCCAAAAGGAATTACTCCGCCTGTTGAAAAAGTACTGCGTTTCCTGGAGTTTCCGCTGGAATCGGCAAAAGTTATTATTCTCGGTCAGGATCCATATCCGCAGCCCGGGGCAGCAACAGGCCGGGCTTTT
>DATFJO010000110.1:0-2534 GCA_035269145.1 Tangfeifania sp.
TAATGTGATTTTGAGGTAAAATTAGTGTTTTATTGATTAAAAAACAAGAATTTTCACATTATGTTGTGATTATTGAATAAAAAGTAAGAATCCAATAATTCAAAGGATATAGAATCTTATTATAGTGTGATTTTTTTTGAAATTATTATCAGGGAATACTTTACAATAGAATCCTGATTTTTAATTCACCACTTAAATCCCGGCCAAATTATTTCGCCCGGCGGAAAAGTCAAGGGCACCGGCAACTTTCATGAAAAGATTTGATATCTATGAAATGGTTACCAATTTGATTATTGAACGATTGGAAAAAGGCGTTGTTCCATGGCAAATGCCGTGGAAAACTGCAAACAGTATTCCGCGGAACCTGGTTTTCCGATAAGCAATATATGCCAGTTGGAAGTTTTATTCTCTCCGCCTTTAAAGTTATTCTTACATAAATCGGGATTTCACCATTGGATTTTTGTCTGGCTTTTTTTACTAAAAAGTTAATCGTCAATCTCATTTTTTCTCCATTTTAAGTTTAAAGAAGAATTTGTTTTCGATTGCTGCTTAAAAGTACCCATTTTGGGTATGAATTTCAACCTCAATTCGAGTCAATTCGTATCAATTTAAATGTTGTAATAGAGAGAGTTATACGATTTGCCGAGAACAGTTTTTCGCTTGAAGTGCTTGTTCTCGGTAAAGTCTCGTTTATATTGACTTTTTTTGTGTTTTTCTGATTTTTCCGGAAAAAGAAAAAGCACCTAAAATATTGATTTTAAGTGCTTTTAATATTTTTTGAAATCTTTTGATTTCAAAATCGTGCCCAGTAAAGGACTCGAACCTTCACGCCCTTGCGAGCACTAGTCCCTGAAACTAGCGTGTCTACCAATTCCACCAACTGGGCTTTTAAAAGAACTATTTCCTTTTCGGAAATCGAGGGGCAAATATATAAAAAATTACGTCTGCCCATGAAAATTTATTTCAATCATTTTTGGAAAAATTATTTTCCCGATGAAATGAAGCAGACGTAATTGATTTTATGCATTTTACCATTAATTACAACATTTTCATCTGCTCCCCAATGGTCAGTTTTTCGCAGTACCTGCACCTGAGTGTAGCTGGCGAAGTGGATACCACATTAAAACAAGTGGTTACTTTTTCGTTATTCGTAATGCATTTCGGATTGAAACATTTCACAATCCCTGTAATAATTTCGGGTGTTGCTACTATTTTTTTTTCCACTACCTCGTAATCTTTTATGATATTGAGTTTGGCATGTGGTGCAATCAAGGCAATTTTATTGATTTCATTGTTTTCGAAAAACTTATTTGAAACTTTAATAATTGCTTTGCTCCCTTGTTTTTCACTTTCGAGGTTGGTACCGAATGTTATCTGGTTTTCAATTTTATCGAGACCGAGAATAGTTATTACCTTGAATAAATTAGGTGCCGGAATATGATCGATTACTGTTCCTTCTTTAATTGCACTTACTTTTAGTTTCAGTTTTTTCTTTGTGTTGTTGTTACTCATGGCTTGCTTATTTAAGGTTCATAATATGGGTAATAATGGCTTCGCGGGTGTACATCCCGTTCAGTGCCTGTGTAAAATAGTAGGCCTTTTCGTTTTTGTCTACATCGGTGTGAATTTCGTTTACCCTTGGCAGCGGATGAAGTATTTTCAGGTTGGATTTTGTTTGGGCAAGCATTTCGTTACGCAAAATATATACGTTTTTTACCTGTTCGTATTCCATTGGATCCGAAAAACGTTCTTTCTGTACTCGTGTCATGTAAATAATATCTGCTTCACTGATAATGCCGGTAAACTCACGGTGTTCGAAATACCGGATGCCGTTTTCCCGGAGGTATATTTTGTATTCATCGGGCATTTGCAACTCAACTGGTGCTATGAAGTTGAAAATGGGATTTTCGAACTGCGACATGGCCATGAGCAGAGAGTGAACTGTTCGTCCGTATTTCAGGTCGCCTACCATGAAAATATTCAAATTGTCGAATGATCCCTGCGTTTTCAGGATGGAATACATATCGAGCAGTGTTTGGGTAGGGTGCTGGTTGGCGCCGTCGCCGGCATTGATTACCGGAACCTCCGAAATTTCGGCAGCGTAACGGGCAGCACCTTCCAGCGGGTGGCGCATTACGATTAAGTCGGCGTAGTTGCTTACCATTTTTATAGTGTCGTGCAGGGTTTCACCTTTTGTGGAACTCGAGCTTTGAGGGTCGGCAAAACCTACAATCTTTCCGCCGAGGCGGCTTATGGCTGTTTCAAAACTCAGCCGGGTACGGGTAGAAGGCTCAAAAAAAAGCGAAGCAACAACTTTTCCTTTTAACAGGTCCTGGTTGGGATTTTTTTCGAATTCCCCGGCCAGTTTCATGATTTCCAGGTATTCATCTTTTGAATAATCCGTAATTGAGATTAAATCTTTTTTCATTGTAATAATTTATGTTGAAGTATTTAATTGCGTCGCAAAAAAAAGCCAATATCTTAAAAATAAAATATTGGCTTTCTACCGAATGAAAAAGCAGTTTTGCTTTTTC
>DATFJO010000111.1:0-8513 GCA_035269145.1 Tangfeifania sp.
GAACAGTGATTGACATTTTTGTAAAACCAAAACAAAAAATAAAGGAAGGAGAAACCCTGCTGCTGCTTGAAGCAATGAAAATGCAGAATCAGGTACGAATGCCTTTTGATGGTCAGATTTTAAAAATTCATGTAAAAAAGGACCAGGTAATTCCCAAAAAGTACATGATGCTTGAGATTAAACCGGCAAAAATGTAGTACTTTCCAAATAAAATATTGTTCAAAGAAAAAGCTGCGTAACAAAGTTTGCGCAGCTTTTTCTTTGAAAAAAAAGGCTGTTGTTGCCAACAGCCTCCTAAAAATCCCAACTTAAACTAATCGCGTTATTTCGCTCCTTTTCACTAATTCCAATAAACTTCGTTTGTCATCCAGTTTTCAAGCATCAAAGCATTTTCTGCTTCGGCTGTCGAATACTGAAAACTTTCATTTAACCAGTTATTCCGGTCAAGCATCCAGTCTTCAACTTTAAGACTTTTTTCGGAATATTCAGTTACAACATAGGTGCTGGCTTCAAACTTTGTCCAGTTGTTTTCATTTAACATCCAGTCTTCCAATTCCAGTTTGGATTCTGTAACGTTTTCAAGGCATGAGGCAATCGCTAATTCTGATCCTTTGGCGCTTACATTTCCGCTAATTAAAAATGCGAGAAGAAATGTAGCTAAGATAATTTGAGTTAATCGTGTTTTCATTGTTTTCTGTTTTAATTGTTTCTGTCTTAATTGTTTTTCCGAAGTTTTTCTTCGGGTTGTTTTCTAATTTGTTTTCGTTATATATGACTAATTACGGGAGCAAAGGTTACATCTCTTTTGGATAAAAAATACAAAAAGTAAGCTGATGGAGTACAATTCTCGGCGAACGACGACTTCTACCGGTAAATAAAAATACCTTGAGGTATTAAATTGTCGAAATCTGTCGGTAAGTGGCGAAAGATACCAAAAACAGCCGACCCGCTGCCCGACATGGAAGCGTAAGCGGCACCCAATTCGTAGAGTTTTTCCTTGAGGAATTTTATTTCAGGATATTTTGAGAAGATATTTTTCTCGAAATCATTAACCACCGTATTTTTCCATTCTTCAAGAGGTAGTTGGGGTAAATCAGCAAGATTGAAATCCGGTGATTTTGGTTCAATGTTTTTGTATGCCTCAATAGTACTTACCGACAATTGCGGTTTTAAAACAACAACCTGATATTTCGACAAATCAAGATCAACAGGCTGAAGTTGGTCGCCGGTGCCTGTCCCAAAAGCAGGTTTGTTTTCAATAAAAAAGGAACAGTCGGCGCCAATTTGAGCGGCATAACGTTTAAGTTCTTCACTATTTAAATGAAGTGAAAAATAATCATTCAGTATTTTCAGCGTGAAGGCAGCATCGGAGGAGCCACCTCCCAGCCCTGCACCAAAAGGAATTATTTTATGCAGGTGAAACTGGATCGGGGGCATTTCAAAATCCTTTCTCAGCAAATGCAAAGCTTTCATTACCAGGTTGTCTTCCGGCAAACTGTCCACTGAAATTCCGGAAGCTGTGAATTTTTCCTCTTTTGATTCCGCCATTTCAAGCGCATCAGTAAGCTGAACCGGGTAAAAAACCGTTTCAAGGTTGTGGTAACCATCCGTCCGTTTGGAAACCACATGAAGGCCAATATTTATTTTTGCATTCGGAAAAACAATCATAAGAAAAATTCCCCGGCTTTTGCCGGGGAAATGCTTTATTTATTATTCATTCATCAATTCATATTCTTCGGGGGTTCCGCATGTGCAAATCAGATGGCGGTCGCCCCAGGCATTGTTTACACGCCCCACCGGAACCCAGAATTTATGCTCTTTAAGCCATTCGCGTGGCCAGGCTGCTTTTTCACGTGAGTAGGTATGTTCCCACGAATCGGCACTGACAACCGCGGCAGTGTGTGGTGCATTCTTTAACACGTTGTCTTCTTTGTTGGCAGTTCCGTTTTCAACTTCTTTTATTTCGTTGAAAATGGTATTCAATGCATCGATAAACCGATCAATCTCCTGTTTCGATTCACTTTCGGTCGGTTCAATCATCAGTGTGCCATGAACCGGGAAGGAAAGCGTGGGTGCATGAAAACCAAAATCTATCAAACGCTTGGCAATGTCTTCTTCAGTAATACCGGCAGAAGTTTTCAGGTGGCGGCATTCCATAATCAATTCGTGCGCCACCCGTCCGTTTTTGCCGGAATAAAGAATTCCGTAGTTTTTTTCGAGCGCTTTGGCAATGTAATTTGCATTTAAAATAGCCAGTTTAGTGGCTTTTGTCAATCCTTCGGCGCCCATCATTTTTATGTATCCATAGGTGATTGTAAGCACCGATGCACTGCCCCAGGGAGCACCAGCCACTGCATTAATTCCAACGTGACCGTTGTTTATAACCGGGTGCGACGGCAGGAATTCCACCAAATGTTCGGCAACCGCAATCGGTCCAACTCCCGGGCCTCCACCACCGTGAGGAATGGCAAATGTTTTATGCAGGTTGAGATGACAAACATCGGCGCCGATAATTCCGGGCGTAGTCAGACCAACCTGGGCGTTCATATTTGCGCCGTCCATGTATACCTGTCCGCCGTTTTCATGGATTACTTGGCAAATTTCTTTAATTGACGACTCAAATACACCATGAGTGGACGGGTAGGTAACCATTAGAGCAGCCAGCGATTCTTTGTGCTCTGCGGCTTTCTTTTTTAGTTCTGCCAAATCGATGTTTCCGTTGTCGTCGCATCCAACCACCACCACTTTCATTCCGGCCATTACTGCACTTGCCGGATTGGTACCGTGTGCCGAGGAAGGAATTAAAACAACATCCCGCTGATTCTCGTCCCTGCTTTTATGGTATTCGCGAATTACCATCAGGCCTGAATATTCTCCGGCAGCTCCCGAATTTGGCATGAGACTTACATCGGCCATGCCGGTAATTTCAGCCAAATCGCGTCGCAGTTCTTCCATCATTTCATGATAACCGCGTGCCTGATTTTTGGGAATAAACGGATGAAGTCCGTTAAATTCAATCCAGCTCAGCGGAAGCATTTCTGTGGCAGCGTTCAGTTTCATGGTGCACGATCCCAGCGAAATCATCGAATGTGTCAACGAAATATCTTTGTGTTCAAGGCGTTTGATGTACCTCACCATTTCGGTTTCCGAGCGGTATTTATTGAACACCTCCTGGGTCATAAAATCAGATTGACGTACAAACTTTTTTGCAATTTTATTTCCGGCGGGATATTCAAGAATAGTTTGCCATTTTTTGTTGGCTGCTTTTGCAAAAACCTCCAGGATCCAGGTCATGTCCTCACGGTTGGTTGTTTCATCGATACTGATCCCCACCTCACCGTTTTCAAAATAGCGGAAATTCATTTCCAGTTCGTGCGACAGCCATTCAATATCTTCGCGTTTCACATGTTTTGGTAAGCTAAACCGAATGGTGTCGAAAAAGTTATCGTTCAATTGTTTATATCCCAGTTTTTCTATTTCCTGGGTAAGAAAAGCTGCAATGTTGTGAATTCTTTCGGCAATCATTTTTATGCCTTCCGGTCCGTGGTATACGCCAAAAAAACCAGCCATAGTAGCCAGCAGAGCCTGTGCTGTGCAGATATTGGATGTGGCTTTTTCGCGCTTAATGTGCTGTTCACGGGTTTGGAGTGCCATTCTGAGAGCGCGGTTTCCCTGCATGTCTTTTGAAACGCCTATAATTCGGCCGGGCATGTACCGTTTAAAGGCTTCGCGGGCTGTGAAAAATGCGGCATGCGGTCCGCCATATCCCATCGGGACACCAAACCGCTGGCTGTTTCCAAACGCAATGTCAGCTCCCCATTCTCCGGGTGGTGTTAAAACAGCGAGTGAAAGCAGGTCGGTGGCAACCGCTACTTTTATCTCTTTTTCGTGTGCTTTTTCAACCAACCCCGAATAATCCTGAATTTCACCATCCGAATTTGGATACTGCAGAATCACCCCGAAAACATTATCCGAGAACTCGAACGAACCGGCTGCCTGTATTGTTAGTTCTATTCCGAGCGGATTGGCTCTTGTTTGCAAAACATCCAACGTTTGGGGCCACACTTTTTCATCTACTAAAATCTTATTGACACCGGTTTTTACCATTTTGCGCGAACGCAAATTGTACATCATAACCATTGCCTCGGCGGCGGCGGTCGATTCATCGAGCAGCGAAGCATTGGCAATTTCCATAGAGGTAAGCTCACAAACCATGGTTTGGAAATTCAGCAAGGCTTCGAGCCGACCCTGTGAAATCTCGGCCTGGTAGGGTGTGTACGATGTGTACCAGACCGGGTTTTCCAAAACATTTCGTAAAATTACAGCAGGTGTGATGGTGTCGTAATACCCCATCCCAATGTATGTATTGAAAACCTTGTTTTTATCGGCAAGATTTAAAATCCTTCTGAAATAACGTCTTTCAGTGAGTCCTTCCTTTAATTTGAGAGGTTCTTTCAGGCGTATGTTTTTCGGAACAGTTTCATCAATTAACTGCTCCATTGAAGAAACTCCAACAGTTTCGAGCATCTCTTTTATTTCGTTTTCGCGTGGTCCGATATGCCGGTTAACAAATCTGTCTTGAAACATGAGCTTTTTTATTATGAATGAATTATTTGCAATATTATTGTTTCGCCGGAATGGAAAAAATGACTTTAAACCATTTCCTTTATTTTGAAACTAATTTTTTAAATCTGTGGGATTATTAATCTTTCTTTTACTTTGCGGGTTCATGTTAAAAACGGATTGGATTCCTTTTCAAATCCGAGGGTGGTTTCCGGCCCGTGTCCGCAATAAACTTTGGTTTCGTCAGGCAGTTTGAACAGTTTTTCTTTAATTCCCGAAATCAAAGTTGCTTGATCGCCCCCCGGAAGGTCGCTTCTGCCAATACTTCCGTGAAAAAGCACATCGCCGCCAATCAGTATCTTTTCTTTTTCAGAATAAAAAACCACATGCCCGGGTGAATGCCCCGGAATATGAATGATATCGAATTCCGTATTTCCGAACTTAAGCTTTTCATTTTCAGAAAAAAATGAATCAGGCGGATTTACCGGCTTCATGTCGAAGCCAAACATTTTGCCCTGGTCGATGGCTTTTTTTACCCAGAAAGCATCGTCGGGGTGAGCAACAAACGGAATGTTGTATTCCTGCCTGATAAATTCCACACCCATAATGTGATCGAAATGGCAGTGTGTATTGGCAATCATTACCGGTTTAAGATTGTTTTCCGAAATATAATTTTTTATTTCATCGTGTTCCACCGGAAAATAAAAACCGGGATCGACAAAAACACATTCTCCGGTTTCGTCAGATATCAGCAATGTATTTTCCTGCAGCGGATTTACCGCAAACTTTTTAATTTCAACCATAAATACCTAATTTACTGTTCCTTTTAATAATGGAACAAAAACAAAACCACCATGTTTTTCAGTTATATATTCTTCTTCAGAAATCCGGTCGACCACAATCATTTCCTGGCGGTTTGATTTACCAACCGGAATTACCATGCGCCCGCCAATCTTCAGTTGCTCTTTTAAAGCAGGCGGTACCGAGGCAGCTCCTGCTGTAACCAAAATTTTATCGAACGGCGCAAAGTTAGGCAGCCCTGCATAACCGTCGCCAAAAAAGCAGGCCGGGTGGTACCCAATTCCAGGTAAAAACGACTGTGCTTTCAGGTACAATTCTTTTTGGCGCTCGATGGTAAAAACCTTTGCTCCCATTTCCACCAAAACTGCAGCCTGGTATCCCGAACCAGTACCAACTTCCAGCACTTTTTCGTTTTTTTCAACTTCCAATAACTGGGTTTGAAATGCAACAGTGTAAGGCTGCGAAATGGTTTGCCCCGAGCCGATTGGAAAAGCCTGGTCTTTATAAGCAAAATGAATAAACGAACTTTCCATAAACAGGTGGCGGGGAACTTTGCCGATAGCCTCCAGTACTTTCGGGTCCCTGATGCCTTTCACTTTTAAACTGTTTGCCAGTTTTTTCCGCATTCCCTGGTGACGCAAATCATCCTTTTCTGTCATCTTGTGTTTAATTATTTTGCAAAAATAAGGGATTCGCCCCGATTTTGGTTATACCTTTTCAAACAATATTAACATTAAAAGTTGATAAAAACATGCCAGGTTTCGAGAAAAGGAAGCCGCTGAATCCTATATTTGTAGCATGCTGAACATCGGATTAATAGGAGATATCAAATTACTTGAACCTTACGCCAAAATGATTCACGATCATTCGGACATCCATATTTCCGGAAAATCGTCGGTGGGAACCAATACAAATCCAGCCAGCTTTCGGTTTTCAATTCCTGAATTTAATCGTGTTGAATTAATCGAGCGTTGTGATGCTTTGGTAATTAACAGGTTTTCGTTGCTGTCGTATCCTTCACTCTGCAGCATTGTAAAAAAATCGAAGCACATTTTTGCTGCTGAATTTCCGGCTGTCAGCATTGAAGAATGCCGGGAGCTAACCAAGCTTGCAGCCGAGGCGCAAGCGATAGTGCAGGTAAACAATCCGCTGTATTTTTTGCCTCCCGTTCAATGGTTAAACAACAACCTTAAAAAACCGGCATACATCGATATTTCGTATTTTAAAACTGATTTTGAAGAAACTGCTGCTTTATTGTTACTGCTTTTTATGCTGAAGGATATTACAGGAACTGACCCTAAAAAAATAAGTGCCCTTTCATTCCGGGAAACAGCCAGTGAATTTGAATTCAGCAATGTGAGACTTGAATTCGGGAATGCTTCTACAGTGAACATCAACTTTGGAAAATCGAACACAGAAGAATTTAAAATCAGGGCCTGGGCAGCAGGGCAAGTTGTATCATTCAACATAAGAACCAAGAATTACAGTTTTAATGGTGCGGTGCCTGATTTAGCTCCATTCAAAGGCCTGAACGAATTTGACAAATTTGTGGAAAGTTCATTAGGAAAATCAAAAAATTTATCTTCCCTGAACGACTACTTGTCTGTTTTGCAGGCTGTTGATCGCATAAGGGCCAGGTTAGAGCAATTTTCTGTTTCATAATCCTGCCAAAAACTTATTTTTGCCGCAATATTTTTCCGGGCGAGGCGTTAAATGTACGAAGTTGCATTTGGCGCAACTTCCAGACTGAACTTAACCGGCGAGTAATGAATAAAAAATGGCAGATTGCCAAATACATATTTTTTGATTTTCTGGCTGCAGCTATAAGCTGGACAGCTTTTTTTGTATACCGCAAAGTGGTAATAGAACCCCAGCGTTTTGGCATCGATATTCCCATTGAATTTACGCATCGTTATTTTATGGGGCTGGCAATTATTCCCTTGATTTGGGTGCTGTTTTATTATATCACCGGATTTTACGACAACATTTACCGTCGCTCGCGGCTTCTGGAACTGGGACAGACTTTGCTGACATCTGTAATTGGGGTAGTAGTTATTTTCTTTGCGCTTATTCTCGATGATTTTATCGGCTCTTATAAAAATTATTACAACCTGTTTTTTACACTTCTGGGATTGCATTTTGGATTTACCTACATTTTTCGGCTGATTTTGACTACCCAAACTATTCACCGGATTCACAAACGGAAAATCGGGTTCAATACACTACTGATTGGCAGCAACAAAAAAGCAGAAAAGATTTACAATGAAATGACCCGGCAAAAACGACCGGCTGGAAATTTATTTACCGGTTTTGTGGGCGTGGAAAATAATGATGACCGTCTTTTAAGAAAATATATTCCCCAATTGGGCGGATTGCATCAACTGAATGAAATAATCGAGCGCAATAATATTGAAGAGGTAATTCTTGCCATAGAAACCAAAGAACATGAAAAGCTAAGCGAAATACTGACAGTGCTGGAAAACAGGAAGGTGACGATATGGGGAATTCCTGATTTATACGATTTTCTTTCAGGAACCGTAAAATCGAATGCTATTTACGGCATTCCGCTCATAAAAATTTCGAACGGACTGATGGCTGCCTGGCAGGAAAAAACAAAGCGATTGCTCGATATTGTTCTTTCGATGCTTGCAACAATATTATTTCTGCCCGTTTTCCTTGTTTTGGCAATCATCATAAAAGTTACCTCCAAAGGACCGGTAATTTACAGGCAGGAAAGAATTGGGCGGTTTGGCGAACCTTTTTACATTTATAAACTGCGGAGCATGGTGCAGGAAGCAGAAAACGGAACGCCGGAATTATCGAGCGAAAACGACCGCCGGATTACAAAAATCGGCCGTTTTTTGCGCAAAACCCATCTCGATGAAATTCCCCAGTTTTTAAATGTCATTAAAGGCGATATGTCGCTCGTTGGCCCGCGCCCGGAGCGAAAGTTTTACATCAAACAAATTGTAATACATGCCCCCTATTACACGCATTTGCATAAATTAAGACCCGGAATTACCTCGTGGGGACAGGTGAAATATGGTCATGCATCCAACGTGGAAGAGATGCTGGAACGCCTTCCTTATGACATGCTTTACCTTAAAAACGCCTCGTTATACATTGATTTCAAGATACTTATCTACACC
>DATFJO010000112.1:0-5354 GCA_035269145.1 Tangfeifania sp.
ATGAGTCAGGTGCTCTAACCAACTGAGCTATAGGCCCGGAATAGTTTAAAGTTTCAGGTTTCGAGTTTAAAGGAAAGACTTTAAACTCACCAAAAGCTTTCAACGAATTTCGGAGTGCAAGTTTACAACTTTGTACGAAAATACACAAGCAAAATTTCTGAAAACAAAAATTTCAGCCCACTTTTCTTTTACAAAAATAAAAATATTTGATTTCCGGGAATTTCAGCTAAATTTGCAGGGTATCAAATATTCTTCACAACGGAGTGTTTGATTATACAGAAGAGTGGAGAGAACGGGCTCTGCGAAACTCTGGCAACCAACCGTCCGTTGGCTGACGGATCGACAAGGTGCCAATACCCGGCCGGAAACGGAATTATAATTTGAACGCTGTCATGAAAAAATTGCATTACAAATTATTTTACTCAACTTATTTGCATGAGGCAAATATGTGCATGTGCAAGCGGTTTTAACCGCATCACAAAAAATCATCAATGCTGTTTATCTATCATTATTACGATATTAAAGAAAGAAGACAATTATAAAAAATCAAGGGATTCCTTCAGGTATCTTCGGGCTTCAGTCTTCCGACTTCCAACTTTTTTATTATGCCAAAAATAAAAACTTACGCAGAAATTAATCAAAAACTCAAGCAGGGGAAAGCAGTTGTCCTCACTGCCGAAGAAGTTACCAAGCTTGCACAAACAGCCACTCCGGAGGAAATTGTGGAAAAAGTGGATGTGGTAACTACCGCCACTTTTGGTGCTATGTGCTCTTCGGGCGCCATCATCAATTTTGGGCACGCCAGCCCACCCATTCGAATGGAAAAAATTCAATTAAACGGTGTGCCTTGCTACGAGGGACTTGCCGCTGTTGATTCCTACATTGGAGCCACCGCCTGCAACCCGGATAACCCGGAATATGGCGGCGCACATGTCATTCAGGATTTGCTTGAGGGAAAAGATGTGCTGCTGGAAGCCTGGGGAAAAGGCACCGACTGCTATCCGCGAAAACACATTCGCACCAAAATAAATATCAATAGCATTAACGAATTTACGCTTTTCAATCCGCGAAATGCTTACCAGAATTACAATGTGGCGGTAAACACTACCGGCAAAATGATTCACACGTATATGGGAACATTGCTGCCCAATTTGCGTAATGCAACGTATTCAACATCAGGCGAACTGAGTCCGCTGCTGAATGATCCGGAATTCCAGACCATTGGAATCGGCACCCGGATTTTTCTGGGTGGCGCACAGGGATTTGTAATCTGGAACGGCACCCAGTTCCATACCACAAAACCAAAAAATGAAGCAGGAGTGCCGGTAACAAATGCAGCAACTGTGTCTGTAATCGGCAATCTGAAGGAGATGTTGCCCGAGTACATTCAGGGTGTTTAT
The DNA here is from genome assembly GCA_035269145.1 of Tangfeifania sp. GTDB lineage: Bacteria > Bacteroidota > Bacteroidia > Bacteroidales > Prolixibacteraceae > Tangfeifania. Next base: position 1,401 of record DATFJO010000112.1, read on the forward strand.
TACGAAAAATATGGCGTGAGCATGTTCGTAGGAATCGGGGTTCCCATTCCGATTCTGGATGCCGACATTGCCCGCAGGGTTTCAATCAGCAACAGCCAGATAGAAACGTCGGTGCTCGATTACGGAACAGTGGGACAACCAAAACTCGGACAGGTTACTTATGAAGAGCTGCAATCAGGAACCATAAAAATAAAAGGGAAAAAAGTACGGACAGCGCCGGTAGCCAGTTTATCGAAGGCCCGGAAAATTGCTGACGAATTGAAAGTATGGCTGCAAAACGGGAAGTTCGAAATTTCTCAGCCAGTGCAACATTTTCCGCAAAATACTTCGCTGAACAGCTTAAAAGAAACGGAGGCCGACAATGATTAAAAAAAGATACATCCTGAATTTTCCGCCCGATAGCGGCGATAAAGCCTTTACTTATCACCTCGTAAAAGATTACGACATCCGTATTAACATTCTCAAAGCTGAAGTTTTTCCAGGCAAAAGAGGAAGTTTGCTCCTCGAATTGCAGGGCAAAAAAAACAATATTGAAAAAGGAGTTGAATACATTCAATCACACAAAATTACGTGCGAGCCGCTCGATAAACGCATTCATTTTAAAGAAGAAAAATGCATCGATTGCGGCAACTGCACTGCGGTGTGTTTTGCCGGCGCGCTCACCATGAACAGGGAAACCTGGAGGCTGGAATTTGACAAGAATAAATGCGTGGTATGCGAATTGTGCATTCCGGCCTGCCCGCTTCACCTTTTTGAAATCGATTTCAGATGAACAAAGATTTGGAAAAATTATTTCAGCAAAAGTTTGAAAAGCGAACGTACCGCAGTCAGTTTAACACGGCACGTTTTACCGGTTTTGAAGTGAAACACGCTGAAACCGATTTGTGGATTGGCGTTGATCCGGAATCTTACAAACCACAAATGAAGGAAGTTGCGGCTGAAAAGATAAAAGATTTACGCCAAAAACTGGATGAATACATAAAAACGGAACCTTTTTTTAAGAAAAGCCTGAAACCGTTTCAGCCCGGAGAAAAAGCTCCGGCTGAAGCAATTGAAATGGCAGCGGCAGCCGAAAAAGCAGGCATTGGTCCGATGTCGACAGTAGCCGGCCTTTTCGCACGTGAAGTTGGCAATGAAATTATTCAAAACTTTTCGCTTAAAGAATTGGTTATTGAAAACGGTGGGGATCTTTACGCCATGCTGAATAAAGAACTCATTCTTTCCGTTTTTGCAGGAGATTCGCCGCTGTCAGAACGAATAGGGCTGAGAATTACTTCGGAGATCAGCCCGCTGGGAATTTGCACATCTGCCGGAACGGTGGGGCCATCGCTGAGTTACGGAAAAGCCGATGCAGTGGTTGTAATTGCTGAAGATGCATTGGTAGCCGATGCATTTGCCACAGCTTTTGGCAACAAAGTAAAATCGCCGAATGACGTGGAAAAAGTTATCAGCCAGGCAGAAAAATATCCGGAAATTTTATCGCTCCTGATTATTTGTGAAGATAAAATTGGAGTAAGGGGTGATTACGAAATAAAGATACTGAAATAGAAGATCGAACCGCAAAGGTGCTGAGGCGCAAAGAAAAAAACTTCGCGACTTTGTGTCTTTGCGGTAAAAAAACAAAAGAATGAACATTAAAAAAGACATCAAAAAAGAACTGGCTAACCGGGTGCTTGTAATGGACGGAGCAATGGGTTCACTTATCCAGGAATATAAACTGACGGAAGAAGATTACCGGGGCGAAAAGCTGAAAAATGCAGAAAATGATCAACAAGGAAACAACGACATTCTTTCGCTGACACACCCGGAGATAATTGCTGAAATTCACGATAAATATCTGGAAGCCGGTGCCGATATTATTTTAACCAATACATTCAATGCCAACCGTATTTCACAGGCCGATTACCACGCACAGGATCTGGTTTATGAAATGAATAAAGCCTCAGCCGAAATTGCCCGGAAAGAGGCTGATAAATATTCGGAAAAAAATCCTGAAAAACCACGGTTTGTAGCGGGCACACTCGGCCCGACCAACAAAACATTGTCGCTTTCTCCCGATGTGAACGACCCGGGGTACCGGGCAGTGTCGTTCGACGATATTAAAATCGCTTACCGGGAACAGGTGAACGGACTTATCGACGGCGGTGCAGACCTTATTCTAATTGAAACCATTTTTGATACGCTGAATGCCAAAGCCGCAATTTTTGCGGTTGAAGAGGCGCTGGAAGAAAGAAAAATGCGACTGCCACTAATGATTTCAGGCACCATCACCGATGCCAGCGGACGAACGCTTTCAGGGCAAACGCTCGGGGCTTTCCTGAATTCATTGTCACACATCGACCTGCTGAGTATTGGCTTGAACTGCTCACTGGGGGCCAGTGAACTTGAACCTTATGTTAAAGAGCTGTCTCAAAAAGCGCCGTTTAATATCAGCGCCCACCCGAATGCCGGACTCCCCAATCAGTTTGGCGAATACGATGAAACTCCCGAAATTATGGGCAGCTACATAAAAGACTACCTCGACAACAGTTATGTGAACATTATTGGAGGCTGCTGCGGAACAACGCCCGACCACATTCGGGAATTTGCCAAAATGGCTGCCCAGGCCAGACCTCACCAGAAAACTGCCCGAAACAGCAACACTAAACTAAGTGGCCTCGAGCCGGTGGAACTGACCAGCGAAACCAATTTTGTAAACATTGGTGAACGCTGCAATGTGTCCGGATCGCGGAAATTTGCCCGCCTCATCCGCGAACAAAAATACGAGGAAGCGCTCGCTATCGCCCGCGACCAGGTAGAAAACGGTGCACAGGTAATTGATGTGAACATAGACGATGCCATGCTCGATGCCGAAAAAGAGATGGTAACTTTTCTGAACCTGATGATGGCTGAACCCGACATTGCTATTTTGCCGGTAATGGTTGATTCATCGAAGTGGAATGTAATTGAAGCCGGATTGAAATGCCTGCAGGGAAAAGCCATTGTGAATTCCATCAGCATGAAAGAAGGTGAGGAAAGTTTTATTGAACAGGCAAAAAAAATAAAGCTTTACGGCGCAGCAGTTGTAATAATGGCTTTTGATGAAAAAGGACAGGCCGACTCGTTTGAACGACGGATTGAAATATGCCGGCGCGCCTACAACATCCTCACCCAAAAAGTAAATTTTCCGCCACAGGATATCATTTTCGATCCGAATGTACTGACCATCGGAACCGGAATCGAGGAACACAACAATTATGCAGTTGATTTTATTGAAACGGTAAAATGGATCAAGGAAAATCTGCCACTGGCCAAAACCAGCGGTGGAATCAGCAATGTTTCTTTCTCGTTCAGAGGAAATAATGTGGTGCGCGAAGCCATGCACTCGGTTTTTCTTTTTCATGCAATTAAAGCCGGGCTCGACATGGGAATTGTCAACCCCGGAATGTTGCAGATTTACGATGAAATTCCGAAAGATTTACTCGAAAAAACCGAAGATCTTGTTCTCAATCGCAGGCCGGATGCCACTGAGCGGTTGCTCGAGTTCGCTGAAGAATATAAAAGCGAAGGTAAAAAAGCAGAGAAAAAAGATGCCTGGCGGGAACTGCCGCTGGAGGAACGCATTTCCCACTCGCTGGTAAAAGGAATTCCTGATTTTGTGGAACAAGACATGGCTGAGGCGCTCAAACATTATAAACCTGCTTTGAATGTCATTGAAGGACCATTGATGAACGGAATGAACATTGTTGGCGACTTGTTCGGTTCCGGTAAAATGTTCCTTCCGCAGGTAATTAAATCGGCCCGCGTGATGAAAAAAGCAGTGGCTTATCTTCTGCCCTACATTGAAGCCGACAAAGCCAAAATGAAAGACACCAGCAAGCAAAAGAAAGTACTGCTGGCAACCGTAAAAGGCGATGTTCACGACATCGGGAAAAACATTGTGGGTGTGGTTTTGAGCTGTAACAACTACGAAAT
>DATFJO010000113.1:0-12657 GCA_035269145.1 Tangfeifania sp.
AAGCACAGGGCCACCTCGATGCCGGAGCTAAAAAAGTAGTGATGTCGGCTCCTTCGAAAGACGATACTCCAATGTTTGTAATGGGTGTAAATAACAAAAGCTACACCAGCGATATGAACTTCGTATCAAACGCTTCATGCACCACCAACTGCCTGGCGCCGATCGCCAAAGTGCTGCACGATAATTTTGGCATTCTGGAAGGTTTAATGACCACCGTTCATGCCACCACTGCAACCCAAAAAACGGTTGATGCCCCGTCGATGAAAGACTGGCGCGGTGGCCGCGGAGCCGGACAAAACATTATTCCCTCATCAACAGGCGCTGCCAAAGCAGTAGGCAAAGTAATTCCCGATTTGAACGGAAAACTGACAGGTATGGCTTTCCGCGTTCCTACTCCAAACGTTTCAGTTGTTGACCTTACTGTTCGTCTTGAAAAAGGCGCTTCGTACGAAAAAGTTTGCGAAGCAATGAAAGATGCCGCAGAAGGCGAATTGAAAGGTGTTCTTGGTTATACCGATGAACAAGTTGTTTCAAATGACTTCCTCGGAGAATCACGTACCTCTGTATTTGATGCAGGCGCAGGAATCGGTCTGAATGACAATTTCGTAAAAGTTGTATCGTGGTACGATAATGAATGGGGTTATTCAGTAAAAGTTGTTGAGCTGATTGAATACATGGATTCAGTAAAATAAATCACCTATATATATAATGGTATAAAAGGGCGCCGAAAGGTGCCCTTTTTTGCTTATTCGTACCTCAGCGATTCAATCGGATCCAAACTGGCAGCTTTCTGAGCCGGATAATATCCCGAAACAATTCCTACCACAAAGCAAAGTATTACTCCGAGAATAATCCAGGTCCACGGAATGATAAAAGCAGTTCCTATCATCACCGAAACCATATTGCCAATGAAAATACCGATTACAATCCCAAGAATTCCTCCTATCTGCCCAATAATAATTGCCTCCACCAAAAACTGCTGCTTAACGGTAAGCCCTTTGGCTCCTATTGCTTTTCGGATGCCGATCTCCCTGGTTCGCTCGGTTACCGAAACCAGCATGATATTCATCAATCCTACGGCTGCGCCAAACAGGGTAATAAAACCGATAATTGTGGCTACCAGTGTAATATTCTTAATATTATCGAGTAAAATATTTACAAGGTTATCGCTCTTTTCAATGTTGAAATCGGTTTCATCGAGTGGGTCAAGGCCGCGGACATTCCGGAAAACTGCTTCGGTTTGGCCTATCGCCACATCCATTAACTCTGGCCGGGAAACTTTTACCTGGATATCGAAATTCATGTTGGGCCTCGAAAAATAGTTCCGCACATTGGTATACGGCAAAAAAGAAACCAGGTCGTTACTGTTGCCAAATCCGCTGCCCTTCCCTTTCAGTGTTCCAATTACCTTATATTTTCCGCTTCCGATGCTCACAATTTTTTGCAGCGGATTTTCATCGTCATTAAAAAGTTGTTTCACCAGTTCGCTGCCAAGTACAACCACACTTCTTCCTGAATGTATTTCAGATTCCGTAAAACTTCTCCCCAAATCAATTTCATATCCTGATGTAATAAGGTAATTATCATCGATGCCCCGAACACCTATATTGGGATTTGTTTTTTCAGAACCATATTTAACGGTAGCACTTCCGGTAGCATAAACCGAAATGGCGGTTGAGGCCGGAAAATCGAATCGCTCCTTAAACTCTTTGGCCTGGTAAAATGAAATATGAGCGTGATTTTTACTTCGGTACCTTTTATTCCCCACCTGTACCTGCATCCCGCGGCTGGTAACCGTAAAAGTATTGGCGCCCATAAATGTAAACTCTTTTGTGATGGAGTTTTTAATGGAATCGATAGCCGTTAAAATCCCTATCAGCGCTGTAATTCCTACAGCAATAATCAAAACTGTAAGCACTGTACGAAGCATGTTGGTCCGCACCGACTTAAATGCAATTCTGATATTTTCAGCAAACAACGTGGCTCGACGCATCCGTCTGTTTTCTTAATTAATAAATAACGATTCAACTTTGTAATTAGTGATTCAAATAAGCAGAACATTACAATTTCTGATGGTTCAAATTGATATAAATTGATGAACAGATGACGCATTTGTTCGAGAATTTTCCTGCCTTAGTGTTTTTTAACATTTTTTAATTCTGAGTAAAATATGATTAAAATCAATTCTAATTAATAAAAATTATTGTTTAAAATGGTTCTAAATCAGTTTTTTGAAGACCCATCCGTTTTAATAATTATTTTTTGAAACCATGGGATTATCGGTTTTATCGAAAAGTTGTCAGACTGAATACTTGTTTTTTGCCAAAAATGATTTATAAATTTGAACTCAGTTTAACTGAAGGCTATGATTTATCATTTTAAAATCACCTCGCAGGAATCAAAAAATTTCCACCTTGAAGTGGAACTTGACGGAAAAAATACATTTTTCGACTTTCACACGAGCATACAACAACATCTCGGTTTTGAATCGCACCAGTTGGCGTCCTTTTTTATTTCCGACGGAACATGGAGAAAATTCAAGGAAATCTCGCTGTTAGATTTGGGATTAAACGGTGGTGTTTACCTGACAATGCAAAAAACCAGGTTGACTGATTTACTGAAACCGGAGAACCGGCAACTTATTTACACATTCGATTTTTTTAACGACAGATCTTTGTATATAGAATTAACTGGAATTATTATGGAAAGAAATCTCAAAGAACCGACAGTCACCTTGAAGCAGGGTGACGCCCCCGTACAGGTTTTTGGCGAAGAACCAGAAAGCCCGGAGGCTGCCAATCTTCAGGAAGAAGAGGTTTTTATGGATTTTGGTATAGTTGATGATTACACTGAGCTTTTCGGAGAAATGGAAGACATATAGTTTTTCACCTGTACGGAAAGCATTAAAGTATTTTACAGACTGCTCACTTGATTTTGAGCAGTCTTTTTTTTGTTTTTCCTTTACACAATAATTTAAGTAAAATGTCAAAACACTTGATTGTAATTGCCGGCCCCACCGGTATTGGAAAAACGTTGACGGGAATAAAAACTGCCCGGCATTTCAATACTGAAATCGTTTCTTCCGATTCGCGGCAACTATTTAAAGAACTGAGAATTGGCACTGCCGTTCCTTCAAGGGAGGAACTTTCGGCAGCAAAACATCATTTTATTCATTCACATTCAATTTTCGATAATTACAACGCCAGCCAATATGAAAAAGAAGCAATCGGTTTGCTTAAGCAGCTTTTTGAAAAACACGACATAGTTCTGATGGTTGGCGGCTCCATGTTATACATCGATGCGGTTTGCAAGGGAATAGATCAAATGCCCGATGCCGACCCGGAATTGCGTAAAAACCTAAAAAATCAGTTAGAAACCGAAGGGCTCGAAAATTTAAGAAGACAACTCAAAAAGCTCGACCCGAAATATTACAGTGAAGTAGATTTAAAAAATCCGGCACGCATTATTCATGCACTTGAAATAAGTTTAATGACCGGAAAACCTTATTCTTCGTTTCGTTCGAATCCGCAAAAGCAACGTCCGTTTTCCATACATAAAATTGCGCTCAACTGCGAGAGGCAGGAATTGCACCGCCGTATAAATCAAAGGGTCGATAAAATGGTTGCGACTGGCCTGGAACAAGAAGCCCGCCGGTACTACAAGCAAAAACACCTGAATGCACTGAACACAGTTGGCTACCGTGAATTTTTCGCTTATTTCGATGGCGAAATTTCAAAAGAAAAAGCCATTGAACTGATTAAGCGAAATTCGAGAAGGTACGCACGAAAACAACTCACATGGTTCAGAAAAGACACGGAAACAAACTGGTTTGAACCGAACCAGGCAGATGAAATTATTTCTTTTATTGAAAACAAAACCGCTGAAAATGAATAACCAGGGTAATTTTATAATTCGTGTTTACGGATTGATTATAAACGAAAAAAAAGAGGTTTTGCTCACCGATGAATTCCGGATGGACATGAAAATGACCAAATTTCCGGGCGGCGGACTTGAATTTGGAGAAGGCACAATTGATTGCCTGAAACGTGAAATGGCTGAAGAATGCAACGGCCAGAAAATTGAAAATATCCGTCATTTTTACACGACCGGTTTTTTTCAAAAAGCGCTGTTTTTCGAAAATCACCAACTCATTAGCATTTATTACACAGCAAACCTGAAAGATCAGGTGAAATTCAAAATCTCAGGCAAACCTTTTGATTTTGAAAAGCTAATCGACGGAAATCAAAGTTTCAGGTGGGAAAAAATAAAAAACCTGGAAAAAGATGAATTATCTTTCCCAATTGATAAATTTGTTGCGGGCAAACTAAAAGTGCATTACACAGAGAAGCAATGAATGGGAAAGGAAGCCGGCAATAAACTACAATTTATGGATCACATAAAAAATTATATACTGGAGCAAAATGAATTAACCGCAAGAATTGCTGCAAATGGGCAATTTCTGGAAAATATCGGGCAGGTGATTAAAATTATTACTGATGCCTATAAATCGGGGAACAAAGTAATGTTTTGCGGAAACGGCGGTAGTGCTGCCGACGCACAGCACCTCGCTGCCGAGCTTTCAGGAAAGTTTTGCCTCGACCGTGAACCACTCGCTGCCGAAGCGCTGCACGTAAACTCATCTTACATTACGGCGGTGGCCAACGATTATTCTTTCGATAAAATTTATTCGAGATATGTTTCAGGAGCAGGCCGGAAAGGCGATATCTTAATCGGGTTGTCCACGTCCGGAAATTCTGAAAACATTGTTCAGGCGTTTGCCGCTGCCCGAAAAAATCAGATAATTACAATAGGATTTACCGGACAAACCGGAGGCAGGCTCCGGGAATTGTCTGACTTTCTTATAAATATTCCTTCAGGAAATGTACCTCGCATACAGGAAATGCACCTGTTAACCGGACATATTATTTGCGAAGAAGTAGAAAAAAAACTTTTCGGGGATGAAGCACAGCAGGAAAAACCGAAAGGCTTTTCCTGAACCGGGAAAGAATTATAAATGCCGGAAAAAATATTTTTCAGAATTGCCTGTGAGATTAATTCTGATTAAAATCTGATTTTTGAAAATGGCATTATTTTGGTAATAACAAAAATATTAAAGATTTTAGGGTCTGGTTCTGAACGGACATTAATTATAAGGGAGAACAACAAAATTGCAGCACTTTACAAAAGCGGAAATACGACAGATTGAAGACCGTTACCAGGATTTTCTGAAAGCTATACAGCACAAATTCGATGAAGAGCGGTTGAAACGGATTGAAAAAGCTTTTCGATTTGCCAATGCTGCACACGATGGTATTAAACGAAAATCGGGGGAGCCATATATTATTCACCCAATTGCCGTCGCCAAAATTGTAGCTGTGGATATGGGGCTGGGAGCGACTTCAATTTCGGCTGCCATTTTGCACGATGTGGCAGAAGATACCGAATATTCCATTTCCGATATCCAAAACATGTTTGGCGAAAAAGTAGCCCGAATTGTGGATGGCCTTACAAAACTATCGGGTGATTTTGATTCACGGCAGGTGCTAACCCTCAAAAAAATGCTGATGACCCTTTCGGATGATATCCGAATAATCCTTATTAAAATTGCGGATCGGCTCCACAACATGCAGACACTTGAGTGGATGCCCGCCCATAAAAAAGTAAAAATTGCCGGTGAAACGCTTTTCCTCTACGTTCCGCTGGCACACCGGCTGGGATTGTATGCCATTAAAAGCGAGCTGGAAGAGTTGAGTTTCAAATATAAACACCCCGAAGAACACAGCCGGATTTTATACATGTTGCACAACCAGGAAGAAAAACGAAACTACCTGGTAAATGAATTTATCCGGCCAATAAAATCGAAACTTGTTGAAGAAAATATTGAAAGCACTGTTACCCACCGGTTGAAATCTACTTACTCCATCTGGCAGAAAATGCAAAAAAAAGGAGTGACCTTTAACGAAATATACGATATTCTGGCAGTGCGAATTGTAATTAAAGCCCGGCCGTCTATTTCCGAAAAACGGCAGTGTTTTGATGTATTATCGCTGGTTACAGACATTTACAAGCCGCGCCCAGACCGCATTCGCGACTGGATTACGCTGCCAAAAGCAAATGGTTACGAATCGTTGCATGTTACCGTAATGGGACCGCAGGGAATGTGGGTGGAAGTGCAAATCAGAACCGAACGAATGGATGAAATTGCGGAATATGGTTTTGCAGCTCACTATCGCTACAAAGACATCAGCACTTTTGAAAACGAGCTGGACACCTGGATCGAGCGCATCCGCGATCACCTCAGAAACCCTGATTCAGATGCATTTGAATTCCTCGATGATTTTAAGCTGAATTTATATTCTGCCGAAATAAATGTTTTTACACCAAAAGGCGATATGATTTCGCTGCCACAGGGATCTACAGTGGTTGACCTGGCCTACGAAATCCATACCGATTTGGGAGACAAATGCATTGGAGCCAAAATAAATTTTAAACTGGTTCCCAGCAGTCATGTTTTGCAAAACGGCGATCAGGTCGAAATTCTTACTTCCGAAAAACAAACACCCAAGCTTGAATGGCTGAAATATGCAACTACAGCCAAAGCCAGATCGAACATTAAAAATGCGTTTAAACTCGAGAAAAAGCAACACATCGATAAAGGGAAAGAAATTGTTGAAGAAGCCATCAAAAAAAGCAATGCCCCCCTCACCTCAAACAATTTGAAAAAAATTATTGCCCATTACAACCTGAACAATAAAGAACAGCTTTATTCGGAGGTGGGAATGGGATTTCTGGAACTTGATAACATTAATGAAATACTGGGTAAAAAATCGCCGAACAAACTGGTAAAATACTGGAACATAACCTTTGGCCGAAAAAATAAAGATGAAGAAAAACAGCCCAGCCCAAATGAGAAAAAAAACGGAAAAAAAATTGATAAACGCAAACCTTTTGTGCTGAAGGAAGCACAGGATAATATCTCCTATTCACTGGCCAAATGCTGCAACCCAATTCCGGGTGACGAAGTAATTGGCTACCTGACTACCGACGATCATGTAATCATTCATAAAACCGGATGCAAGGAGATCGAAAAATTCCTTTCAAGCCATGGAAACCGAATAATTACCGCTGAATGGACCCGCTTCAAAAAACAATCATACCTCACCCGTCTGCGGCTTGAGGGGTTCGACCGGCTCGGTATTTTAAACGATGTAACCAATGTTATTTCCAAGCAACACAGCATTAACATGCGCTCGGTGCAAATCGATACGCACGACGGTGTTTTCAAAGGCGACTTGTTTATTTATATCCACAATGCTGACGACCTGGGAGAACTGATGACCCAATTAAAAAAAATCAGGGGAATCGACAGGGTTTCGCGAATCGAAAACCTGAGCGATTAATTTTAAAATCGTCGCAAAATCAAAAATAATTTCTATTTTTGAGGTCTATTTAAAATTAGTTTAAATATGAATAGCCACAAAACCAGGGAAACCGTAAGAAATATGTTTACAGAATACCTGGAGAAAAACGGCCATCGAAAAACTCCGGAAAGATTTGCAATTCTTGACGAAATATACTCAAGAGAGGGGCATTTTGACATTGAATCGCTCTATATTTCCATGAAAAACAAAAAATACCGGGTAAGCCGTGCTACTTTATACAATACAATTGATTTGCTGCTCGAATGCAAACTGGTTGTCAAACATCAGTTTGGCAAAAATATTGCTCAGTTTGAAAAGGCTTTTGCTACCATGCAACACGATCATCTGATTGATACTTCAAACGGAAAAGTAGTGGAATTCTACGATCCCCGGATAAGGGAGATAATTGAAGATGCCTGCCTGAAAAATAATTTCAAGCTTTCGCATCACACCCTTTATATTTACGGGCAATCGATGAGCAACGATTAGAATAACCAATTTAATATTAAATAAAATCCTCCGCAACCGGAGGATTTTTTATGCTTTCATTTAAAAATATTTGTACTTTTAGTGGCTGAAATGCTGAGTCGTGGAAACCAATCTTTACAAGTAGTGTTTTCGCGGTTTCGTTTGTGAATAAAAATCAAAAAAATCATGAGTGTAGATGTATTGCTGGGCCTGCAGTGGGGCGACGAAGGAAAAGGAAAAGTAGTTGATGTGCTGACACCGAAATATGATGTTATTTCCCGTTTCCAGGGAGGCCCGAATGCCGGCCACACACTGGAATTCAACAATATAAAACAAGTTCTGCACACCATTCCTTCGGGTATTTTCAGAGAAAACAAGATAAACATTATCGGGAACGGTGTGGTCATCGATCCAATTGTTTTCAAAGAAGAAATTGAATCGCTGAAAAAACTGGGTTTCGACCTTTCGAAAAATCTGTATATTTCTAAAAAAGCACATTTAATCCTTCCTACTCACCGGATTATTGATGCTGCATCGGAAGAGAAAAAAGGGGAAACCAAAATCGGTTCCACGCTGAAAGGAATTGGTCCTACTTATAAAGATAAAATTGGCAGGGAAGGTTTGAGAGTAGGCGATTTGATTCACAATTTCGATGAAAAATACAATTCACGCACCGAAAACCATAAAATTCTGCTGAAAGAGTTCTATAAATATGATTATGAACAAATTTTGGCCGATTGCCAGCAAGACTGGATGGAGGCTATTGAACTGATTAAATCTTTCCAGATTATTGACAGCGAACATTTCATAAACGAACTGATGAATAAAAACAAGTCGATTTTGGCTGAAGGCGCGCAGGGAACACTGCTGGATATCGACTTTGGCTCATATCCTTTTGTAACCAGTTCAAATACCATTTGTGCCGGAGCCTGCACCGGACTTGGCATTGCACCGCAAAAAATCGGCAACGTATTCGGCATTTTTAAAGCCTACTGCACCCGGGTAGGAATGGGTCCGTTCCCCACCGAACTGCAGGATGAAACCGGCCAGAAGCTTCGTGACTCAGGAAATGAATACGGTTCTACAACCGGTCGGCCAAGACGTTGCGGCTGGCTCGATTTGGTAGCCCTGAAATATGCCACCATGCTCAACGGAGTTACTGAATTGATTATGATGAAAGCCGACGTGCTCGATAAATTCGAAACCATTAAAATTTGTGTCGGGTATGAAATTGACGGCGAAGTGGTGGAACATTTTCCGTTTGAACTCAACGACGATGTGAAACCGGTTTATGTAGAACTGCCTGGCTGGGAAACCGACCTCACAAAAATAAAATCGCAAAATGAATTCCCGGAACAGTTAAACAACTACATCAGTTTCATCGAGGACGAGATGAAAATTCCGGTGTCAATTGCATCAGTTGGCCCAAACCGGGAGCAGACGATATTTTTGAATCAGGACTGATTATTTTGAATATTTATTCAATAATCAGAAATGGATAGTGACCCAATAAAATTTGTTCGCTATTCATTCTTCAAAACCATAATTCTTAGTTATCTTTAAGGAATCTGAGAATTATTATTATTTATGGCTGTCGTAAAAGAAAATTGGGGCCTCTACACCGATTTCTATGAGCTTACCATGGCTCAGGGGTATTTTTACAGCGAAAAAAAAAATGACAGCGCCACATTCAACTATTTTTTCCGCACCAATCCGTTCAAAGGTGGTTTTACCGTTTTTGCCGGGCTTCAGGATTTTTTGGAATTACTAAGTAATTTTACTTACTCCGAATCAGACATCGATTATTTGAAAGAACAAGGTTTCCGTTCCGATTTTCTGAATTATCTTAAAGATTTTCAGTTTACAGGAAATATCCTTAGCGTACAGGAGGGCGAAATAGTTTTCCCGAATGAGCCGGTTTTGCAGGTGGAAGGAAACATTATTGAAAGCCAGCTCATTGAAAGTTTCCTGCTGAATATTCTCAACTTTGAATCACTGATTGCTACCAAGGCTTTTCGCATAAAAATGGTAGCAGGAGACCGCATTTTTACCGATTTCGGACTGCGGCGCGCCCAGGGATTTGGTGCCATTCACGCCAGCCGGGCGGCCATAATCGGTGGGGCAGCATCTACCTCAAATGTGCTGGCCGGCAAACTGTTCGGAATTCCGGTTAGCGGCACACAGGCACATTCATGGGTACAGAGTTTCGATACCGAAATGGAAGCTTTTAGAACTTACGCCAAAGCCCATCCGGAAAATGCTATTTTATTGGTTGATACTTACGACACGCTTAAATCGGGAATGCCCAATGCCATAAAAGTGGCAAAAGAAATGGAAGAGCGAAGTGAAAAACTAAAGGCCATCCGTCTCGATAGCGGCGACCTGGCTTACCTGAGTAAAAAAGCGCGCAAAATGCTCGATGATGCAGGTTTGGATTACGTTAAAATAATTGCATCCAACCAGTTAAACGAGCATGTGATAAAAAGTCTTTTAAAAGATCAGGATGCCAAAATTGATGCCTTTGGAATAGGCACCGAGTTAATAACCGGGAAAGAAGATGCCGCGCTCGACGGGGTGTATAAGCTCACTGAAACCAACGGTGAGCCAAAGATGAAAATATCGGAGAATATTGAAAAAATCACCCTGCCCGGGAAAAAACAACTTTACAGGTGTCTCGATGAAAACGGATATTTTTACCGCGACGCAGTGGCATTGGCAGAAGAAAAAGAACAAGAACTGAAAAATATATATCATCCGGTTTATCCGGAAAGATTTACCGACATTAAAAAATGCTCTAAATATACCCTCCTTCAACCTGCGGTAAAAAACGGTAAAAACATTTTGGCCAATAAATCACCTTCTGAAATACATGAATACCTGCTTACCCGCTCTTCGCAGCTACCTGATGAACACAAACGTTTTATCAGTCCCCATATTTATAAAGTCGGTATTACTAAAAAACTAATGGAATCGCGAAATGCACTGGCTAAAAAGTTGGAATATAAAAATTACGATTGAAACATGGCAGAAATTATTCGTCCCACATTGGTCATCGACAAGGAAAAATGTTTAAATAACATTGAAAAGATGGCCCAAAAGGCAAAAGATTACAATTTGCGTTTCAGGCCTCATTTTAAAACACATCAGTCGGCAACAATCGGCGACTGGTTTAAAATGTACGGAGTTGAAGCTATTACAGTATCTTCGGTGAAGATGGCCGAATATTTTGCCAAACACGGCTGGGACGATATAACAATTGCTTTTTCGGTAAATATTCTCGAAATTCCCAATATCAACAGGCTGGCAGCCAACATAAAACTTAATATTCTGGTTGAAAACAAAGAGGGGGCAACTGCACTGGTTAATAAAATAAAACACCCGCTTGGAATTTATGTAAAAATTGACACGGGACATAACCGAACGGGAATAAACTCCTCAAGAACCGGGGTAATAGACAATATTATCCAAACTTTGGGGGGGAATAAAAAGCTAAGATTCAAAGGTTTTCTATCTCACACCGGACACACTTACAATGCTCCCTCAACAAATGAAATTTTCAGCGCACATTTCGATGCCCTGCTCAAATTACAGTCGCTTAAAAACAGGTTTAAGCCAAAATATCCCGATTTGGAAGTCAGTATAGGAGACACACCTTCGTGTACACTTTGTACCAATTTTAACGGTATAGATGAAATACGCCCCGGAAACTTTGTTTTTTATGATTTGATGCAACACAAACTTGGGGTTTGCAGTTTCGATGACATTGCAGTTAAAATGGTTTGCCCGGTAATTTCCAAACATCTTTCGCGAAATGAAATTGTAATTTACGGAGGAGCCATTCATTTATCGAAGGAATATTTATTAAATATAGCCGCAAAACCTTACTACGGTAGAATTATTATTGAAATCGATGGCAAAAAAACATTGTTGGGCGAGCGCAACTATGTGATGCGGCTTTCGCAGGAACACGGAATTTTAAGGGTTACCCAAAAAAATTTCAGCTTAATAAACGTAGGCGATTTAATTGAAATCATTCCGATTCATTCATGCCTGACTGCCAACCTTGCTCAAAATTACCTCACAACCGACGGTGAGATAATTGAAATGATAAACAGTTGAACAATCTTCAGCAAACATGTTAACACCGGTCAGTTTATTTTTCAGGTGAGTAGTTGCTGAAAATAAGGGAAAAATTTGGTGGACCGGACAAAAAGCCGTAAATTAGTGGACAATTTTCCACTTATGGCAAAAGTAAAAAAATATAAAAAACAGTTGAAAGGAGCTACAAAAGTTACCGAACCGGCAGTAGTTATGGGTTACAATGATTCAGAAAAAACAATAACTGCTCACTCAATACTCGGAGTAAATCCAGGTGCGTTTTCAGAGCCGTTAAACCGTGTAGATTCTTTCAGGGAGGGGCTTTCCAAAAAATCTTTCGAAAACCTGAAGCAGGTAACCGGGTTAGACAGCAACACACTTGCTGTGGCAATGGGTGTTTCTTCAAAAACCATTCAGCGAAAACAGATTTTCGATGTTATTCAGTCTGAAAAAATGTACGAACTTGCTGATTTATATGCCACCGGAATCTCTTATTTTGGAGAGGAAGGATTCAGGCGCTGGATGAACCGGCCGCTTTTCAGCATTGGAAACCGCAAGCCAATTGAACTCATAGATGTGAACGAAGGGATTATTTTACTGAAAGCAGAAATTTCGCGGTTGCAACATGGTATTGCAATATGAAGATTTTCAGGATTGCACGAACAGAATT
>DATFJO010000114.1:0-4019 GCA_035269145.1 Tangfeifania sp.
TTTGTTCTTTTGGATTGAGATAGCCAAAATCTTCATAATTGCGGTAATTGTATTTTCCGGTCATAATCTTCACCCGCGATGGTGTGCAAAGCGGTTGAGAAAAACATTTGGTGAAACGAACACCGATTTCTGCCAGCCGGCCGAGATTGGGTGTCTGGTATTCAGTGCTTCCGTTAACACCGAGACACTCGTAGCCCATATCGTCGGCCATGATTAGGACAATATTTGGTTGCTGTTCCGCTTTTTCGCAGGAACCCAATGCTATCAGTAAAAACAAAAGTACTGACAAATAAAATGTTGTTTTAAGTCTCATTTCAAGGAATATTTATATCGTCACGTTCAGCGATGTGTTTTTTAAGTTTTGCGGCCAGTTTTGAAACCAGCTCTCTGTTTTGATCCAACTCGGAAACATTTACAGTTTCTTCCGGATCTTCTTTCAAATCATACAGCATCCGGGCTTCCACTTCCCCTGTATTGTCATTGTACCATTGTGTAAAGGTATGAGCTTGTGTCACCATTGTTTCACCCCGGATCCACCGGCTGTAAATTGCTTCCTTCCAAGGCAGATCAGGATTATCAGCAAGCGGAACAAAACTTTTCCCTTGCAGGTGGAATGGTTTTTCAAGTCCGGCCATTTCGCACAACGACGGATAAATATCTACATATTCCACCAAACCGTCAGTTTCGATATTCGCCGTTTTTTCCGGAGCTCTCAAAATCAGTGGTGTGTGCAATACTTTTTCAAAATTGCAGTGTTTGCACCACAACCCGTGTTCTCCCAAATGCCAGCCATGATCGCCCCACAAAATGACAATGGTATTTTCTGCCATTCCCAAATCTTCCAGTTTATCCATCACTTTGCCAATCTGGGCATCGGTATAACTTACGCAGGCATAATATCCGTGAATCAGTTTTCGCATAAATTCTTCTTCCATCTGCCCCTGGTCGGGAACATCGGTATAATTGCGCAATTCGCCAAAATTGTGCATACACTGATCGGGTGCGCCATCCGGCTTTTTCATGTTATCCGGCAATTCAATTTCATCAAAATCATACAAATCCCAGTATTTTTTTGGAGCGTTGAAAGGAAGATGGGGTTTTAAAAATCCCACTGCAAGAAAAAAAGGTTCTTCCGAGTTTTTAAACTGATCCAGTTTCCGGATAGCTTCTTCGGCAATCATTCCGTCCGGATAAATATGATCGGGTGCTTCGGGCGCTTCAAATGAAGGACCGTTAATTCCGTTCCCTCCTGCTCGTGGTTCAATCACCTCGTGTGATTCAGGTAAAACGTAAGCCTGCCATCCTTGCCAGTCGCCTTTGGGAGACCAGGGAGTTTCCGACCAGCTTCCCTGTCCGTCAGTAATGTGATGATAAATTTTTCCCAGCGAAACAGTGTGATATCCATTGTTTTTGAAATGCATGGGCAGGCTCACCACACCGGGCACGTCTTTGTCCTGCCAGCAACTGTAATTCAGAAAACGGTGCCGGTTGGGTCTGATTCCGGAAAGGATGCTGGCCCGCGAAGCACCGCAAACCGGAATGTTGCAGTAAGCCCGGTTAAACGTTAATCCCGATTCCGCCAGTTTGTCGATGTTGGGCGAATGAATATGCGAAGCTCCGTAAGCTCCCAGTTCCGGACGCAAATCATCTACAGCAATAAACAGCACATTGGGCTTTTTATCCTGAGAAAACAATGCACCTGCAACTACAAGATGAAACAGTAAAAAACAAATTATTTTTTTCACGATTTTTTGGTTTAGCGATGAAATGTTTCAGAAATAAATTTCAGGCCGTCAGCAAGCCCCGAGCGCCAGTAACTCCATTCATGGCCTCCCTGACGAACACGGTATTCATGGGGAATTCCCAGGTTGCGCATTTTTACATGCAGCGCCGAGTTTCCCCGGTACAGAAAATCATCGTCGCCGCAATCGATGTAAAAACGAATGGACTTCAGTTTTTCTGCATCCACATCTTCCACCAAATGCAGCGGACTGTATTTTTCCCAGTCGTCGCTTACTTTATCATCGGGTTTGGGACCATAGATTTTACCAAAATAACGATCGTACGCATCGTTGGTCAAAATTTCCTCATCGGTAAATGTGCCGGCGCTCATTGCCACACACGACGAAAACAAATCGGGATGCCGCATCGAAAGCAGCAGTGCACCGTTTCCACCCATCGACAAACCGGCAATGGCACGGAATTCCTTTTTGCTGCGAACGCGGTATTTATCCTCGATAAACGGGATAAATTCCTGCACAAACATATCTTCCCACGGGTCTTCACCGTCATAACTGTTAATGTACCAGGTCACTTTCCCATCGGGCATTACAATGATGCAGGGCGCAGCTTCGCCACTGTTAATACTTTCATCTGCAATCCGATTGGCCTCGCCAAACTGAATCCATCCGGTTTCATCGTCAGAATAACCGTGCAACAAATACAAAACAGGGTAGCTTCTTTCTGAAGCATCGTAACCGGGGGGTAAATAAATGGAGTATTCCACCGGGTAACCGACCAGTTTACTTTCAAACTGAAGCGATTCAACTACTTTTCCCTTTTGAGAAAAGGCTGGCAAAACAATAAGGACTAAAGCAATGAAGAGAAGTATTTTTTTCATGGTAACAGGTTTTATTGATTCAGGAACAAATCTATCATAAAAATAAAAGATAACAGAATTTAGGATTGAATGAATACCAAAATTTTTACCACTTTTGCACCGTCAAATCGAATTTAAGATGAAACAAAAATATATTGAACTTTTAAAGACACTCATTTCAACGCCTTCATTTAGCAAAGAAGAAGCAGGAGCTGCAGGTGTAATCCGACAATTCCTTAAAGATGAAAACATTTCTTTTCACACCAAACAAAATAATACATGGGCGTTTAACAGGCATTTTGTAAAAAACAAACCCACACTAATGCTGAATTCGCACATTGATACCGTGCGGCCGGCCAAAGGTTATTCACTCGATCCGTTTTCGCCGGTTGAGAGTGGTGATAAATTATATGGATTGGGCAGCAACGATGCCGGCGGCCCCCTGGTTGCATTGCTGGCTGTGTTTATGCATTTTTATGAATACAAAGATTTGCCGTGGAACCTGGTTTTTGCTGCCACAGCCGAAGAGGAAATTTCGGGAAGACACGGCCTTGAAATTGTGTTGCCCGAAATAGCACCGGTTAGTTTTGCCATTGTTGGCGAGCCAACGCGAATGGAGCTGGCGGTTGCCGAAAAAGGGTTGCTTGTGCTCGATTGTTATGCACACGGCAAATCGGGGCACGCAGCACGCGAAGAAGGTAAAAATGCCATTTACAAAGCATTGGAAGACATTCAGAAATTGCAGAATTTCCGGTTTGAAAATGTTTCTGAAATACTGGGTGAAGTAAAAATCAGCGTTACCCAAATTGAAGCCGGCACCCAGCACAATGTGGTCCCGGATGTATGTCATTTTGTATGTGATGTGCGCACCAACGAACATTACCCCAACAAAAAAGCTGCAAAAATCATAAAAGAATTAATCAGTTCCGAAGTCAAACCACGATCGTTCAGGCTTAATTCATCGGGAGTCAGCATTTACCATCCGTTTGTGCAAAAAGCAAAAAAGCAGGGTATAAAAATTTATGGGTCACCCACTACATCCGACCAGGCCATAATTGCATTTCCTTCGGTAAAAATGGGACCGGGTGATTCAGCACGTTCGCACAGCGCCGATGAATTCATTTTACAAAGCGAAATTTTTGAAGGCATTGATTTATATATCGGTTTACTGAAAGGACTTAAAATTTGAAACAGGCAACCGGCAAAATTACAGCAGGCAATCAATTTTACAATGTAACAGTTTTGCAATTTGACAATTTAGCATCTTAACAGTTTAACCCTTCAAAATTATGTCTCAGCCAAATAATCCACTTCACGGAAAAACCCTCGAAGCCATTGTGGTTTACCTTGTAAGCTACTACGGTTGGGAGGAATTGGAAAACCGCATCCCAATCAATTGTTTCCGGAAAGACCCGAGCAT
>DATFJO010000115.1:0-3060 GCA_035269145.1 Tangfeifania sp.
GACAGAATTCGTATCGATGCAGGGATATTTTTCCCGGGACATGATGATAAATTGTTCTTTTAAACAAGTTTTGAAAGACAGATTTCTCATTCGTACCTCATTCGAAATGACAGCGTTGATTAAGTGTTTTCTCCGGATCCCTCGGGATTGAAATGACATTTTAAGGATGTCTTGAAACTAACTTGCAGAAGGAAATTATAAATCATAAAAAAATGAATGTTTTGGAAATGGAAAAATTGCTAAAGGAGTTTGAAAACGAACTCACCGATAACATTCTCAATTATTGGGTAAAAGAAGTGTATGATCCGCAACGAAAAATGTTTTACGGGCGCGTAACAAATGATGGAAAGAAATTTCCTGAAGCACCTTTGTCAGCAGTATTTACCACCCGGATTATGTGGACATTTTCAGCAGCATGGCGGTATTTTCCAACTGCTATTTACAAAAAAATGGCGGATGAAGCTTTTCGTATTTTGCAGGAATCGTTCTGGGATCCGGTAAACGGGGGGATTTACTGGAGTGTTAGTCCGGACGGTACACCCATCGATACCAAAAAGCAGTTTTATGCCGAAGCATTTTTTATTTATGCGTTGTCGGAATACTATCAGGCTTTCAGAAATGAGACGGCTAAACAAATAGCTGTGTCGATGTTTATGCTGATGGAAAAGTATGCTTTTGATTCCGAACATGGCGGGTATTTCGAGGCCAAAACAGCCGACTGGGAACAAACAGATGATTTGCGGCTCAGTCCGAAAGAATCAGACGTGAAAAAGTCGATGAATACGCACCTGCATATTCTGGAAGCATACACCAATTTATACAGGATTCATAAAACTGAAGAAACCCAAAATAAGTTGCACCACCTTATCCGAATTTTTCTCGATAAAATTATTGACCCGGAAACTTACCATTTTCACCTGTTTTTTGATGCTGACTGGACCGTGCGTTCCGACATCGATTCGTACGGACACGACATTGAAGGAAGCTGGCTGCTGTGTGAGGCTGCTGAAGTTTTGGGCGATAAAAAACTCATTGAAGAAGTGGAGGAAGTGGCTTTAAAAATGGCTGAGGTCACTAAAAAAGAAGGCCTGAACAAAAATGGCGGTCTTTATTACGAAAAAACGGGCGAACACCTGCAAAAGCAGTTCGACTGGTGGCCGCAGGCCGAATCAGTGGTTGGCTTTTTTAATGCCTGGCAACTCTCAGGTGACGAAAAGTACCTGGAAGTGTCAAAAGCAAGCTGGGGATTTATTCAGAAATACATCATCGACACTGAAAACGGCGAATGGTTTTGGGGCGTATCTACCGATTTAAAACCTTTGCCGAATGATAAAGTAAACGGATGGAAAGCCCCGTATCATAACGGACGGATGTGTATGGAAATGATGCGGAGAATTGATTCGGAAATGCAATAATTAAAAGTATGCGAACATCTTTGTTCAAAATAGCTGTGGCTTCTGTTTTTTTTACAATTCTCTCAATTGCAGGATGCCAGTCAAAAACACCTGAAGATATGGACTTTTCAACTGTACAGGAACTCGATTTGAAGCGTTACATGGGAAAATGGTACGAAATTGCCCGGTTCGATCACCGTTTCGAACGCAACCTCGTAGGGGTAACGGCAACTTATTCTCTGCGCGACGATGGCAAAATTACCGTTATCAATGCGGGCTATAAAAATACCCTCGACGGGAAATTCAGAAAAACAAAAGGGAAAGCCAAACAGCCAAATCCGGAAGAACCCGGAAAACTCAAAGTTGCTTTTTTCCTCTTTTTTTATGCCGATTATTACATTTTTGAGCTGGATGAAAATTACCAGTGGGCGCTCATAGGGAGTTCGTCCGATAAATACCTGTGGATTCTGAGCCGCACTCCGCAGCTTGAGCAGGAAACGTTGGATGATATTCTGGCAAAGGCAACCGCGCGCGGTTTCGACACCAGCCGGTTGATTTGGGTTCCCCAGCCTGAGGAATAGCGCAGTTTACTGTTTTGATTGTTCCTCTTCCTTTTTCTTTTCCGCTTTTTTTCGCGAACGGCGGTAAAGTAAATAACCGCCAATCAGCAGCATCGGTAAAAGAATGTACAATATGATATTGAATAAACTGAAATCAACCGGCTCCGGGTCAACCGGCGGATAATGATCCGGTGTTTGTGCATTTAACTGAAACACCAAAACAAAAAACAGCAGGCTTAAAATTGATCTAATTTGCTTCATTATTTCAAATCTTTTCTATTAAAGCAATTAGTGAATCAATTTTGTTCAGCTTCAATTAATGTGTATTCTATAAATCTTTTTCCCATCGCTCGGAAGGATCTTTTGGCATTGAAACCGATTTCCACGAAAATTTTAAGATGGCAGGTTGTTCCAATCGTTCAAATTCTTTGTAGTCCATGCGAATCAGCTCTTTGTGGGATCCGGCGTTGAACACAATTTCTTTGTTTTTGCGAAGTGCTTCGGCAACATACACATCCATGTCGTATAAATGTCCGAATGGAGGCATGGCGCCTACTTCGCAATCGGGAAACAGGTCTTTGAATTCCGATTCAGTGGCCAGTTCAACTTTCTGACCTTTAAAAATTTCATTCAGTAATTTAAAATCTACCTGGTAGGAAGCAGGCAAAACTGCCATTGCCATTTCGTCGTCGATTTTTATCATCACTGTTTTTGCAAACTCTTTTCCCGAAACATGGGCCGATGAAGCAATCTCCTGCGAAGTAAAATCTCTCGAATGATTTATTGTTACATACTTAACGTTGTTTTCGTCAAGAAATGCTTTTAACTTTAATACCGGCATATTTTTATATTTTATGGTTTTTAATTGATCAACAATTCAGCAAACTGCTTGTTTGTTTTCTGCACACAGAGGTTATATTCTACTGTTTTTTTTATGAAAAGTTTCGGGTATCGAAGCTTTGCTGACTTTTGATTTGTATGGAAAATGAATGAATTTTAAAGGTCGAGATACAAACTTTCTCCCTTAATCCATAAATACCAGTTTCCGCTTTGCACCTCCTGTTTTAAAATGAAAGTTTTATCATTTTGGGTGCGAATTTTAAAAT
>DATFJO010000116.1:0-7680 GCA_035269145.1 Tangfeifania sp.
GCATCGGTTATTTTTTGTGAAAGCGTTTTAAAACGATCGAACTGTTTTTTGGTAAATGAGTCGAAACCGGGTTCGTCGCTAACAGCGAGGTGAGAGAATACGGATTTGATTCTGAATATGTTTTTTTGTGAAATATCGTCGATAATTTGTTCAATATCTTCTTCTGTTTTGAAGCCCAGCCGGTTCATTCCGGTGTCAGTTTTTATGTGAACTGGAAAATTCTGAATCGCATTCCGGATGGCAGTTTTCTCAAAATTTTTCAGAAGTTGCCGTTCGTAAATGTTCGGTTCCAGCTGGTAGTCGATAATATTTTGAAAACTATGTTCTTCCGGATTCATTACCACAATCGGGATTTCAATTCCGGCTTTTCGCAAATCCACACCTTCGTCGGCCACTGCTACGGCAAGGTAGTCTGCATTCTGGAATTGCAGCAGGCGGGCAACTTCCACATCGCCGCTGCCATACGAGAAAGCTTTTACCATCACCATAATTTTAGTGTCTTTTTTCAGCAGGCTGCGAAAAACATTCAGATTGTGAGTGAGTGCATTCAAATCGATTTCCAAAACCGTTTGATGTGCTTTTTGCTGCAACGTTTCCGAAATCTTTTCGAATGCAAAACTGCGGGCGCCTTTTATTAAAATTGCTGAATTTTCAATTTGATTTTTAAGTCGGTTGCGAATCAAATTTTCGGTATGAAGATAAAACTTACCCGGAATAGAAAATGCACCGGAATTTGCCAAAATTTCAGGTCCTACCCCAATAATTTCATCAATTTGCCATTGAATTAAAAGTTGGTTTACCTGCATGTAAAGTTCATTTTGGGGAATACCGGTTTGCTGAATGTCGGATAAAATTACCTGTTTTTTCAGGTGGCCTTTTTTGGCCTGCTGATGCAAAACAGAGAGCGCGATGGAAAAAGAGGTGAGGTCGGAATTGTAATAATCATTGATTAGCAGGCAATTATTTGTTCCCTTTTTTATTTCGAGGCGCATTGCAACTGGTGCCAGTTTTTTAAACCGTGGTAAAATTCTCTCCGTATTTTCGGTTAAAACTGTGGCAGCAGCAAAACAATGGCAAGCATTTTCAATGGACGATGCATCGGTAAAAGGAATTTGAAAAATATATGATTTGCCTTTTAAATTTGCTTTGATTTTTGTTTCGCCATCAAAAGCTTGCTGCTCAAATTTTAGTTCAGCGCTATTATTTCGCAGTGTCCAGCTTACCGGGGCAACGTTGTTTTTTGTGCAAAAATTTCGGATTCCAGCGTTTGTCAGTTCATCGTCGGCACAAAAAACAAGCTGTTTGGCAGACTGAAACAACTGCAGTTTTTCCTGCAGTTTTTGTTCTTTTGAAGAAAAATTTTTCTGGTGCGCATCGCCAATGTTCGTCAGAATCCCAATTTCGGGTTGTATTACTTTTTGCAGGTTTTTCATTTCTCCTGGTTGCGAAATGCCGGCTTCGAAAATCCCCAGGTTGTAATTGTTATCCATCAGCAAAACCGAAAGCGGAACTCCAATTTGCGAGTTGTAACTTTTAGGACTTCGTACAATTTTGAATTGTGCAGAAAGCAGTTCAAAAAGCCACTCTTTCACAATGGTTTTTCCGTTGCTGCCGGTAATTCCAATTGCCTGATAGTCAAATTTTTTTCGATGATACCCGGCAAAGTTTTGCAACGCAACTGTAGTGTTTTCCACTAAAATAAAAGTGGCATTTTCCGAAATTAAATTTCTTTCAGAAACAATAAACAGTTGAATTCCTTTTTTTATTAATACCGGAATATAATTATGCCCGTTATTTCGTGGACCTGTAAGGGCAAAAAACAGGGCATTTTTCCCGCCGAAAAAGGTACGGCTGTCGGTCACAATCTTCTCAACCGGATCATCAGTAAAATCATTAGCAGGAAAAAGTTTTCCACCCGTAATTTTAGCTATTTCGGAAATAGAATAGTGCAGCATTTGAATCTAACTTTGCTGAGGTTTATCTTCGTTTCGTGGATTTTGCCTGGCGGGTTTTGCTGCCGGCAATGTACCGCCCGTGGCTTCAATGAAGCAGTTCCGGCAAAGCGGTTCATACTCCTCTTTTTCGCCGAGCATCACCACCTCGTTTTTTTCAGAAAACCGGTGCGAAAACTGGGCAATGCTGCCGCATCTCATACATATGGCATGCACTTTTGTAATGTGATCGGCCACAGCCATTAAACCCGGCATCGGCCCGAAAGGAACGCCTTTAAAATCCATGTCCAGTCCGGCAATAATTACGCGTGTGCCCATGTTGGCCAGCTTTACTACAACTTCCACCAGGCCTTTGTCGAAAAACTGCGCTTCATCAATTCCAATAACATCCACATTTCCAGAAAGCAATAAAATATTTGAAGAATTATCGACCGGTGAAGACCGGATAGAGTTTTCGTCGTGCGAAACCACGTCCTCTTCCGAGTAACGTTTTTCCATGGCAGGTTTATAAATTTCCACTGATTGGCGGGCAAATTTCGCCCGCTTCAGCCTTCGTATCAATTCTTCGGTTTTCCCGGAAAACATCGAACCTGTCACCACCTCTATTGCGCCCATCTTTCTGGGGCTGTTCACATCCCTTTCAATAAACATGCAGTCTTTGTTCAGTAAGAAATTAAATTTGTACTTTTACAAAATTAAACTTTAAATACGATGCCCGGCAAAGAATGGAAAATAAAAAACTCATAAAAATTTTACTGAAAGACATGGGCGAGCTCGAGGAAATGATTGCCGATGTTAAGAAAAACAAGGGGTTCGATGCCCTCGAAATAGAATTTATTCACACCCGTGCCAGAGGGTTGCTTCAGCTTTTGCAGTTGTTTGAATCCAAAGATGATTATCAAAATCAGATGCCACCTGTTGAAAAAGAAAAGGTAGAAGAAATACAGGAAAAAGTGGAAGCAGCAGTGGAGAAAACCGAAAAAATTGCAGAATCAAAAGCAGAAACCGATTCTTTAAATACCGAAGAAATTTCGAACCGGGAGGAGCAGGTTCAGGAAGAAAAGGCGGAGGAAAATGAAACCGATGAAGCATTGCAGGTTTCTCCTGCTGAAGATATGGTAGCTGAAGCTGCGGAGAAAGCAGAAGAAAAGGAAAGAATTCCGAGGGAAGAACATTCTGAAAAGGCGGAAGAAATTAAAGAGCCTGAAACTGATGAGGAAATGCTGGGTGAGGAAGATGAAAAAACGGAGGCGAATTCACGGCTGGGAGATAGCTTTCTGAAAGGAAAATCGGTAAACGATTTGATAACCGACCAGCAAAAACTGGAATACAAACTTTCAAACAGGCCGGTGAGCAGCATTCAGGCTGCTATTGGCATAAACGACCGTTTTCAGTACATCCGCGAACTGTTTGAAGGCGACACCAAAAAGTTTCTTGAAACGGTTAAAGCCGTCGATTCAATGAGCGACATCAAAGAGGCGGTGGATTACCTCCGAAACAATTTCAAATGGAAGAAAAATGAAACCAGCCTGAAATTTGTCAATCTTGTAAAACGCAGGTTCCAGAATGATTGAACCCGGAAAACTGATATTGGTTCCAACCCCAATTGGTAATCTCAACGATATTACGCTTCGCGCCATTTCAGTTTTGAAAGAAGTGGACCTGATTCTGGCCGAAGACACCCGTACTTCTTCCAAACTGCTCAACCACCTCGGTATTGAAAAAAAGTTGTTGTCGCACCATCAGTTCAATGAACATAAAACAGCCGCTTCAATTATTTCGAGGTTGAAGGAGGGAAACAACATTGCACTTATTTCTGATGCCGGTACGCCGGGAATTTCCGACCCCGGGTTTTTGCTGGTGCGCGATTGCGTGGAGAATGGTATTGAAGTTGAATGCCTTCCGGGGGCTACCGCACTGATTCCCGCATTGGCAGTTTCAGGATTGCCCACCGACCGGTTTGTTTTTGAAGGGTTTTTACCCCAAAAAAAAGGACGGCAAAAACGTATTCAGCAACTGGCGGAAGAAACCCGGACAATGGTTTTTTATGAGTCGCCATTCCGGTTGGTGAAAGCGTTGACACAATTTGAAGATTTCTTTGGATTCGACCGTCAGGCCTGCGTCTGCCGCGAGCTTTCGAAAATATTTGAGGAAATAAATCGCGGCACCCTCACTGAACTTCGGAATTATTATTCAGAGAACCCTCCAAAAGGAGAAATTGTAATTGTTGTGGGTGGATTTCCGAAAAAATGAAATAAATGTAAAGAATTTTTTCTTTCTTTGATAGTGGTTTATCAAAACGAATAATTAGCTAACTTATTTTTTGATGAAGGAATTCTGTCTTCCAATTGCTGTCATTTGTTTATTTTGTTTGGTTTCATCTTCACTTCTTGCACAAATAAATATATCTGGCCGGGTTTTCGATAAAGAAACTAACGAACCACTGACCGGGGTAAATATCATTATCAAAAATACAACGATTGGAACTGCTTCCGACAATCGCGGTTTTTTCCGGCTGGAAGCTGATGAGAAACCGCCAGCAATCATTCGTTTATCGATGATAGGATACAGAGCGATTGAAGTTTCTGTTGAGCAAAACCAGGTGAACCTCGAGCTTTTTATGGTGCAGGAAGCAATTCTGAATGAGGAAATTGTGGTAAGGGCGCAAGAGATTGAAGTAGAGGAAAAAACATTTCGCACAGTGGTTACGATGGAAATGATGGATGCACTTCAGATCCGGGAAACTCCCTCGGCAAATTTTTATGAAGCAATTGGCCACTTAAAAGGTGTGGATGTAATCAAACAAAGTATTCAGTTTATGACGGTGAATGCGCGCGGTTTCAACTCAACCGAGAACACCCGGCTGGCGCAGATTGTGGACGGAATGGACAACATGGCTCCGGGAATGAATTTCCCGATTGGAAATATTGCCGGCTTGAGTGAGTTGGATGTGGAAAACATCGAATTTATTCCCGGGCCGGCCGAAATTCAGTACGGTGGAAATGCATTGAACGGCGTGCTGATAATGACGAGTAAAGATCCGTTCAAATACCAGGGAGTTGGCTTATTTATTCAACCTGCAGTCACCGACATTGTTCCCGGAAACGATCATCCCTTTCAGTTTTCTGCGAAACCCCAGCTCGAAACTTCTGTGCGCATCGCAAAGGCCTGGAAAGATAAATTTGCTTTTAAAGTAAATGCCTCCTATTTTATAGGTGAAGACTGGTTTGCCGACGATACTTCAAACATCCGGCCCGGAAATCTTAAATATGAATACGATCCCGGACATGATGCTATTAATAAATATGGCGACGAGGTAATTTCGGATATGCCCATCGGAACAGGCGGAAGCAATGTAATTGTTTCGCGAACCGGTTACAAAGACAAGGATTTGGTTGATAATAGGGTGGAAAACCTTAAGTTTAACGGTTCGCTTCATTACCGCCTGAACAATAAAATTACCGCCATTCTTTACGGTAATTACGGGAATGCAACAACTGCTTATACTGGCGACAACCGGATTTCCCTTTCAGATTTTATGATTTACCAGGGAAAAGCTGAACTGCAGGGCGAACATTTTTTAATGCGGGCTTATTCTTCATTTCAAAATTCAGGTAATTCGTATGATTTAAAATACCTTGCTGTGAATCTTAATGAAATGGCCAAAAGCAACGAAGATTGGTTTCATGAATATTTTTATGGGTATAAAGGCGGGTACAGCAGTTTTGGCGTGAGGCCGGCCGATCATCCGGAAGCACGCGAATATGCCGACAGAAACCGCTTAAAGCCGGGCACTCCGGAATTTGAAGCCGCCAAACAACAAATAATCAGCGAAACCGATTTTGATAAAGGAGCCGGAATTTACAACCGGTCATCGCTTCATCATGTGGAGGGATTTTTTGACCTCGATAAGTTTACAGGAAATATTAAAGTGCGGATGGGGGGCAATTACCGCTTTTACGATTTGGAATCGAAAGGAACTATTTTTCCTGATACTACCGGCAATGATATTACTTTTTACGAATATGGCGGTTTTGCTGAAGTTGAGCGAAGGTTCATCGATGAAAAACTGAGGCTCAGGGGTGCTGTGAGGTACGATAAAAGCGAAAATTTTAAAGGTCATTTTTCGCCACGTTTTTTTGCCATTTACAATTTTAATGAAGACAATAATTTGCGTATTTCGGTGCTGACAGGATTCCGTAACCCGGGAGTAAAAGAGCAGTTCATCAATAAAGATTTGGGCACCGCAAGGTATCTGGGAGGCCTTGATCCAATAAGATATCCATACGAAATTACAGGCAACAGTATCTATCTGAAAGATGTAAATTCATTTAACAAAGCTGTTCAGACCGATATGGAAAAAGGTGAATATGTTTGGAGCCTTAACCAGGCAATGATAAACAACCTGGATGTTTTGGAGGAGGGTATTGTGCAGGAAGGTGAATTTCAGGATTTTGTTCCTGAAAAAGTGTTATCATTCGAAGTAGGTTACAAAACACGTATCCGAAATGTGCTTTTTCTCGATGCCCTGTATTATAATTCAGAATACCAGAATTTTATCGGCATAACGAAGGTCGTAAAGCCACGTACAAGTCCGCAAACTGATTTGTTTACCGCCGCCACCCAGGTAAATAAATCTGCCCAAAGAGAAATGTTTTTTTTGAATGTTAATGCGCAAAAGCCGGTAGGCATTCACGGGCTGGCACTTGGCTACAAATGGCTCACTCCTCTCGGTGCTATTGTTTCCGGTAATCTTACTTTAACGGAAGTACGCAACGACACCGACGATCCGGTTGCGCCCGGTTTTAATACCCCCGGGTTAAAAACCAACCTGACGTTGCAAAACCGCAGGATGGACCGAATGGAAAACAATCCCGGATTCCGGAATATCGGGTTTAAAGTAACATGGCGTTACCAAACACCGTTTCAATGGGAAAGTGCGTTTGGCGAAGGACGGATCCCACGCATCAGTACAATCGATTTGCAGTTTTCGGTGAATGTGGATAAACCAAAATCATTGCTGAAGTTTGGAGCGTCCAACTTTTTTAACAACAAATTTACGTACTCATTTGGCGGCCCGAATATCGGGGTTGTTTTTTATGCTTCCTACGTAATCGATAATGTTTTTGATTGGAAGAGATGAATAATATAAAGTTTTTTATATGGTTGTTTTTGCTTTCTTTTTTGGGAGGATGTGAATATAATTTCCCGGAAAATAAAATTCCCGCTGAAGCCGATTTAGGAAAGATAAATGCTGAGAAAGTAGTTGTTATTGGCGATGGATGGATGGCCGGCGTGATGGATGGAGCACTTTATAAGGAGGGGCAAAAAAATTCATTGGGAGCATTGATTGCCGGAAAGCTGAATGCTGTTTCAGGTAAAGAATTCAACCAGGCAATTGTGGATTCTGAAAACGGTTATAATTTTTATGAATCAGACAATCAGAACATTTATGGTAAGTGGGTGTGCCAGTTTACAAGCAGAGAACAGGAAAATCCAATGAGAAGACTGACCATCGGTACAAAGCCCGGAGATTATCGGGGAAATAAAACAACGGTAAGTGATTTATCGGTTTCCGGCTTAAAAACCACTCAGATTGATGATTCCCGGCTGGCAGAAAATCCTTATTATGAACGAATTTCGACTTCGGATAAATCCACCTACTTTGATGAAATCTCCAAAAAGAATCCCTCTTTTGCGGTTGTGTGGATAGGAATGACTGATGTGA
>DATFJO010000117.1:0-3669 GCA_035269145.1 Tangfeifania sp.
ATGAAACCCCTTAGCGGAAGCGGCGCCCGCGGAATGATGGTGGATGCCATGAATACACACGGTGCCGACTCATTTGTTGGAAGGGTTGCCAGCACCGTGCAGGGAGCCACCGACACCACTTTTTACATTCTCGCGGTGTACTTTGGTTCAGTAGGAATTAAAAATACCCGCTACGCAGTTGTTTGCGGTTTAATCGCTGATTTTACCGGGATTATCGCAGCAATTCTTATAGCTTACCTGTTTTTTCATTGACGGACTTTGGGTTTCCAGGCTCAAATACCAAAGTCGGAAACTCCGGATCCCGCTAATCTATTGAATCGTAAACCACTACTTTATTCCACAAATGCTGGTTATCCTCAACAAACTTTGTGTGAATTGGGTGCACCTGGTAGGCATCTTGTCCGGCCCGGTCATCAAACATTACCATGTACGAAACCGAGTAGGAGTGATCGACCACATCGCGGCTTTCGGTGCCTGCCGGGAAACCGATGTGGCTCATTTTTATGGTTTCCACTTTAAGCAATTCATTTAGCGCATTAACAAGTTGTTTTTTATGCGCCTCATTTTTCGGTTCTTTCAACCAAAAATAAACGTGGTGAACCAATGCGCCTGTAAGTTTTACTTCACCGGCACTTACTTTTTTTGAAACCGGTAAAAGTCCGGCCATGGCAGTGCCTGCAGCCAGCTTTTTAATAAATGATCGTCTGTTTTTCATAATGCTATATTTTTTCAACATATTCTTTCGGAGAAATTATTCGGATTCCCTTAAACGGGTTGAGTTCGAGTAAATCTTTGTCGCCGGTAATAATGTAATCGGCCTTTGCTGAAACAGCAAGTTCCAGAAACATGTTGTCTTTTGGGTCGCGACATATTTCAATAGTTTGGTCAACTGTTACAAAATTAGCTTTGATTTTAAACGATTGAAGAAATTTATTCCTTCGGTTAGTACTTACATACTTGTCAAATTTAGCCAAATGCAGAATGATGGAAATTTCATTGTAAACTTTTTCAGAACAAACAATTTCATGGAACTTTTCTGCTTTCGTCAGCGCTAAATCAGCAATACTTCCTTCGATGAGTATTGAACTTATTAACACATTTGTATCGAAGATTATTTTCACCTAAACATCTTTTAGAATGTCATTCAGAATTTCCTGCGTTAAACCATTTTTTTTTGCTTCCCGCTGCATTTTCCTAACGTTTTGCATAAAATTGGATTCTTCGGATACAAAATCTTCAATTTTTTTTGACAACAGTCTACGCGATGCAGGATCCAATTTGGATATTTTTTCTGCAATTTTATCGTTTACCTGTAATTCTATTGTTTTCATAGTTAAAGCTTTTTTACAAATTTATACAATCCCGACAATTTCTCCAACAGCGGTTCAAGCAGGTCAAGTTTAAGCATATTGGCACCATCTGATTTTGCTTCCTGCGGACGGGGATGTGTTTCAATAAAAATACCATCAGCGCCAACTGCAATTCCGGCACGGGCAATGGTTTCAATCAATTCGGGCTGACCGCCGGTTACACCGCTGGCCTGATTGGGTTGCTGCAGTGAGTGAGTGATGTCGAGTACAACCGGAACTTGCATTTTTCGCATTTCAGGAATTCCACGGAAATCCACTACTAAATCCTGGTAGCCGAAAGTAGTTCCGCGTTCGGTCAGAACAATATTGTAATTTCCGCTTTCCCTGACTTTGGTCACCGCAAACTGCATCGCCTCCGCTGAAAGGAACTGGCCTTTTTTAATATTGACAACCTTGCCGGTTTTGGCCGCCGCAACCAGAATATCGGTCTGGCGGCAAAGGAAAGCCGGAATTTGAAGCACATCCACGTAATCTGCAGCCATAGCTGCTTCTTCGGCTGTATGGATGTCGGTAACAGTGGGTACATCAAAAGTTTCGCTGACTTTTCGAAGGACTTTAAGCGCTTTTTCATCGCCGATTCCCGTAAAGGAATCGAGGCGGGAGCGGTTGGCTTTGCGGTACGAACCTTTAAAAATGAAAGGAATTTTCAATCGTTGGGAAATTTCAACAATCTTTTCAGCAATTTCCAGTGCCATTTGTTCTCCCTCGATGGCACACGGACCGGCCATCAAAAAAAAGTTGCCGGAATCAGTGTGTTTCAGATTTTTTATTTGTGGTAACATTCAATTTGTTTTTATCACAAATGTAGGAAAAAGTAGAAAAGGTTTCGTTCTTTATGAGAGCCGGCAGAAACTAATTCCCTTTTCTCGATGCAGCAGGATACAAATTGAAGCAGTATTGCCTTCATTTGACTGGTGAATTTTCTATTTTTATGCCGTATTCAACTTATTAAACCATCATGAATAAACGATTGCTTTTTTTTGCGATAGTCTTTTTTGCAACTTTTCAGTTGACAGCAAAAATCAAACCCACTCAACTTACGTGTGAATATTTGGAAAATCCTTCGGTTGTGGATGTTTTGCATCCGCGGCTGTCATGGATAAACCATGCCAGTGAAGGTGAACGTGGTCAGTTGCAAACTGCTTGGCAAATTCGTGTTGCATCTTCAAAAGAAAAGCTGGAAATCCCGGATTTGTGGGACAGCCAAAAAGTAGAAAGCAATCAATCTGCACGAATCGAATACAACGGTAAACCATTGCAGTCACGTCAGGACTGCTGGTGGCAGGTGCGCGTGTGGGATAAAAACGGTGAAGTTTCCGAATGGAGCGAACCGGCTTTCTGGCACATGGGACTTTTGAATGAATCCGACTGGAAGGCAACCTGGATTGGCGCCCCCTGGCAGGGGGAAGAAACGTTGCCAAAACCGATGAATCCAAATGCAGCTTTGCCTGAGGAACTTCCTCCGCCTGCACCTTTGCTGCGGAAAGAATTTCAGGTTGAAAAACCGGTAAAAAAAGCAGTGGCTTATGTTACCGGTCTCGGTTATTTCGAAATGTATCTGAACGGTAAAAAAGTGGGCGACGATGTGCTGGTGCCCAATCAAACCAACTATGGAAAACGCGAGGGATTGCTGGAACAGAATATTCCGCTGCCCGACGATTTTCGCGGTTATAAAGTGATGTACCTGGCTTATGATATTTCAGATCAACTCAAACAGGGGAGAAATGCAGTAGGCGGAATTTTGGGAAATGGTTTTTACAATCCTGCAAAATACTGGGCGCAGGGATACGGTACACCACGTTTTTTGGCACAAATTCATGTGACTTACGAAGACGGTTCTGAAGACGTAATAGTGTCCGACCAAACCTGGAAAGCTTCCAAAAGTCCGATTCTGATGGACATGGTTTTTTACGGTGAGCATTACGATGCGCGTAAAGAGCAATCGGGCTGGTGCACTGCCGGATTCGACGATTCGGAGTGGAAAACAGTGGCTATCCGTAAGGCACCTTACGGAAAACTGGTGGCACATACCCCACATCCCGATAAAGTGGTGGAGCGGATAAAACCCGTTCGCATCGAGCAGATGTACAACGGAAACTGGATGGTAGATTTTGGCGAAGAAGTTTCGGGCTGGGTGAGATTTGACGGCATTGAAGGCCCCGAAGGCCATAAAATTGAAATTAAATACCTGTGCAACACCTATTCCGGTGATAACTCCTACGTTTTCAGAGGGAACGGAAAAGAAGATTACGCAGCACGTTTTAACTGGTTTATCTTTCTTGAAGTAGAAATTGTAAAT
>DATFJO010000118.1:0-2872 GCA_035269145.1 Tangfeifania sp.
CGACGGGGCCACCATGGTGTGGTAAAGCGCGGTGTAAAAAGTGCGGAGGTCTTCCGTCTCGTCAGTATCAACAGCAATTTTCGAAAGCTCGTAATTCCATTTTTGATCGGCACTGCTTTTCACCTGGTTAAAATTCCAGTGGTCGATTTCGGCTGCCAGGTTGGCTTTTGCGCCATCGGTGCTCACGGGCGACAAGGCAGTTTTTGCCAGCAATTCCCCGTTTCCTTCAAATTTAATAAGCGCGGTAACCGTGCCTTGTTTTTCGTTTTGTTTCAGAATTTGAAAATCTTCAATCTCTTTTGAAAATGTGGTATAAAAAAACACACGCTGATCGTTGGCCCAGCCACGAGAAAAACGCTGTCCTTTTACCGAAAATTCATCTACCTGCTCCAAAGCGCCGTCGGTTAGCATGTCCCAGCCGGTACCGTATTGCAGGTCGATAATTACATGTGAATTTCCGTCTTCATTAAAATCGTATTTATGAAATCCCACACGCTCGGTAGTTGTCAATTCCGCATCGATATTGTAGCGATCGATGTGAAGGCTGTAAAAACCAGCTTCCACAGTTTCGCGGTCGTGAGAGTAAGTTGATTTCCAGTTGTAGGCAGAATCAGCATCCACTGCAGGATCGTACGAATCGGAAACCGGCATAAAAACAACGTCTCCCAAATCGCCAATTCCGGTTCCGCTGAGGTGGGTATGGGCAAAACCAATCAGAATTGAATCGGAATAGTGGTAGCCCGAGCACCAGTCCCAGCCTTGCGTTTCGTTATTTGGTCCCAGCTGAACCATTCCAAACGGAACGTTGGCGCCTACAAAAACATGGCCGTGATAATCGCTGCCGATGTACGGATCGACATATTGGGTGTAATCAGTTTCTACTGCTTCCTCTTGTGTGCACGAAACTGCAAACACAAAAACAGAGGCAATCAGGATTAATAATATTTTTTTCATTGGAATTTTACTTTATAAAATTTTTTACAAATCTAATTAAATTCTGAAAATTCGAAATAGTGTTCTGCGTTGAAAAAATTCTATTTTTTATCAATACTTGCCTGCATGCTTCAATGAAAAATCTCTCGTTAAGAAAAGTGATGTTTCGTAAAAATAGAAGGGAAAATTTAGTTTTTACATTTCGAATCTGATTTCATTTTCTCCTTTATCAAGATGAAAACAAAGAACGGAATGATTCTTTTCAACACAAAAACTATTGGAGTGAAGGGCTTTTGAATTTGCAACCCGTTTTAATTTATGTTTTTGATTCACCACCGGATTATTTATGTTTCCGTCAATTTCTAATGTGAAATCAGGTGCTGCAAATGGAGCTTTCAGTACTGTTGAATTTTCAGAAACGCTTATTTCAGTGAGTTCTTTTGCAGCCCAGTAACGTGCAATTTCGCTGTTTTTCATCCACACAACATTGTCATATTTTTGATGAAGGCGGTCAACCACTTTTTTAAAAATATTGAATCCAGTTTTTTCACCGTTGAAATAAATTCCCGGCCAGTGGCAAACCATAATTGCAGGTTCGCCGCTGTCTATTACTTCAATCATTCTTCCTTCTTTCAAGTCTTCGGTTATGAATTTATCGGCGCTGCCTGCGTTTAATCCATCCCAGCCTCCAAACCAGTCGCCGGTGCATCCAATAATGGAAACCACGCATTTGGGATCGTTTGTATCCAGGTCCGATGGATATTTTACAACAGGGGCTACACTTTTATTTGGTTCAGTATAAAGATTTCGGAAATAATGAGGGATTTCAGCTTTATAAACATCCCTGACAGATTGCAGGGTGGAAATCGCCAGATTCTCCTGGTTTCGTCCGGCATAACCTCCCGGAGTTGTCAGCCCTTCGCAATACAAACCTGCATCTTTTAATATTTGCAGTGCATAAGCCTGGTAGGCGGCCAGTTCGTCAACGCTTTTATCCTGGCTCCATTCCCAGTTTTCCATGTATTCAGGTGTGGCCTTTTCATAAGGCCGACCGGTTTTCAAATCTATTACCCTGGTGTGGCTGACCATTTCAGGGTGAATATCCCAGTTGGGAACAATAACTTCACGGATAAGATTGAGGCTGTTTTCAAGTTCTTTTTTTGTCCATCCCGGAATAAACCGGTTCACCCAACCTGTGCAGGCAGGGTAGGGAACCACGCTGTATTTCCCTTTTACTCCCTTGTCGAAGCACCATTCGCCAAACTCGCGCACAAAGCTGTCGGGAATTTCACGGGGCAGTTTGCGCCAGTTCTGTTTGTAATTTTCAGGAAACACTTCTGCAAACTGTGGAATGCCGTAGTACGCCATGTTTACAAGACATGTTGAGTCGTCGATGATTAAACTCAGTGGAACTTTGTTTCTGGGATTCAATACTTTTACCCCTGGGACAGAATTCAGGTTGAATTTAAAACGGGGTGCTGCCGATAAAGCTATACCACTTTTTACAGTGGTTTTTAGAAACGAACGCCGGGTGTAGTCCATAACAAACAGGTTAAAGTTCAACGAAAGGTAATAAAAAAAGAGTTTACCTTTTGATGCCCGGAAGTTTTAACAACAAACGGAGCAGGTAAACTCTTTTTTCGGACTGCCGGAGATAATTTCTACAGTTCCCTGATTTTTATGTTTTTGAACCAAACCGTGTAACCGTGATCCTGCAATCCGATGTAGCCTTCTTTTGCAATTCCTTCGGTGAATCCCGGGAAGTTTTTGAATTTACTGTTTTCTACCAGTTCATCCCATTCATCGGTCCAGTGGGTGTATTCCACTACCTCGGTTCCGTTCATCGAAACTGTTGCTTTACCGTCGTTCACTTTAATAACGCAGGTATTCCATTCGCCGGCCGGATTTACAGTTTCCGGATCGGCAGCAATCATATCGT
>DATFJO010000119.1:0-4834 GCA_035269145.1 Tangfeifania sp.
GCTCTGAATTCAGTGTGGTAATTCCTTTTTTAATTGCCAAAGACGACGAACAGCTTGCGGAAGAAAATGAGTACGACATCCAGTTTAACCAGCTTAAGGGCAAACGTATTTTGTATGCTGATGATGACGAAAATAACCTGCTGCTCGGAAAATCCATTTTGTCGGATTGGGAACTCGATTATAAAGTTGCGCGCGATGGAGCTGAGGCTTTTGAATTTTTGAAAACCGAAGAATTCGATATCGTTTTGCTGGATATTCACATGCCGCTGCTGTCGGGAGTTGAAGTAGTGAAAAAAATCCGTAAGAAAAAACAAAACCCGAACCGCTATGCCAAAATACTTGCTGTTACTGCAAATGTGATGGAAAATGACCTGAAATATTATCTTTCAAGCGGCTTCGACGATTATGTTTTAAAGCCTTTCAGCGAAGAAACACTTTACAATAAAATTTGCCAGTTGCTTGAAATTGAGCCTGGAGGTGATTTGTTAGTTACTGAAGGAAAAACGTTGCCGGTTGCGGGAAATGAAAAAAAGGACGGTGCCGTAAAAGATATTTTCGATATATCGGAATTACTAAATACCACAGCTGGCAATGAAGCTTTCTTTAATCAAATGCTCGGCACTTTTATTGAAAATGCCAAAGATACAGCCGATAGTTTCATCGCGCTGTCTGAGACGGGCGATTGGGAAGGCATCGGGCAGAAGGCACATAAAGCAATTCCATCGTTTCGCTATTTTAAACTGGATAATCTGGTAAGCGATCTCACGCAACTTGAAGTGCTGGGACTTCATAAAAAAGATTTTGATGCCATGAAACCGTTGGCTGTTCAAACAGTGGTGGGAATAAATGAAATTTTGAAGCAGGCGGAAGAAGCTAAAAAACAATTGTAAATCGCTTTAGGTTAAGTGATTTTTTTTAGTTTTGTCTTCAGGAAGCAAAAAAAATGGGTTTTTCTGCTGAAGAATAATGTTGGTCCGATACTATTTTTTTCATACAGGAATTCAGGGTAGTTTTTTATTAAAGCACTTTTGAGAACGCTCAGAAGTAAATTGTTTTTTTGGAATAATAATTGGTAGTTGAATTGAAAATGAAGTAGTGATGAAGCAAAAGAGAAAAAAAGTCTTATGCATTGATTCGGATCCTGCCTTTTTGAGACACCAGGAGGAAATACTGGAGAAGAAGGATTTGAATGATTATTTTTTCCCTTTCAAGGATTTTCGAAAAGCCGTTCAATTTATTGAAAAAGAGGTGATAAGTAATGGTCAAAATGTTCACTATATTCTTCTTGATGAAAAAATTCCAGGTAAAAAACTGACTGATTCACTTGAAAAATTATCGCGCTTTAAAACATATCTTAAAAAACCCGATGTAATTGTAAGTACCGAAACCAACAATGATGAACTCAGGAACGTTGTGATGCAATATCCCTTTGTAACAACGTTTTTGGTAAAACCGATGCCTAAAAATTACATCGAATTTTTAATAACCGGAAAATCAGCCTGACAATTTCGGTTTGTCTGAGAAGTTTTCGCGCTTCTTTGTCCTTATATTACACAGGTTGTGGAGGAAATTCACACTGTACTTTTTCGGTACGATATGTTGTTTGGATACAGGACTCTGTAAATTAAGCAGTTGTTGTATTTTTTTGCATCTGCCTGATAAGTGGAATGCTTTTTTCAATAAAAAAGGTGAAGTTAAATGAAACAATTGACGAACATGAACGGTATGAGAAAACGAGAAACCAACCTAACAAAAGGTATTCATTCAATTTCATTGGAGAAAACTCAAATTGAAAATCAAACTGCAATTGGTGGATGAAGATTGAATTCAAAAAAAGTTGAAAAATTAAGGGTATAAATAAATCAGAAATAAAAAAAAATCAAACAACTATTTAACAAAAACGTTTGATATAATAAGTATTAACATTTAAAAATTTAAAATCATGAAAAAAGTAACAAGTGCAATGTTGGGTTTTGTTGCCGGAGCGGCAGCAGGAGTATTAACCGGAATTTTAGTAGCACCAGATAAAGGCTCTAAAACCCGGAAAGAAATTTCAAAAAAAGTAAAAGCCTATTCACAGGAAATGAGTGAAACAATTGGTGAAAAAGTGGATAGTCTGAAAGATCAGGTTAACGAGGCGATGGATGAAATGCGTACCAAAGCAAAAGACGCTGAAGCCAAAGTGAAAGAAAAAGTGAATGAAAAATCTGCTGAAAAATCCGCAGCGCAGAAGTAATCGTTTTGAATTTCGTACCATCTGACAAAAACCAAAACGTTAACCGTAATTAGTTAATTGCAATGAGCAAAAATCTGACAGAAAATATTGGCGAACTGAGTGGTTCGGCCAAGAGTTATGTACAGGCAAAAATTGACCTGGCAAAATTGACACTCCTGGGAAAAATGTCCAGGTTTACTTCATCCCTCTTCACTTTAATTGTTGTTGTTTTATTCTCCATGCTGGTAATAGGTTTTGGAGCCGCAGCATTTGCTATATGGTACGGGCAAACTTATAACAATTATTTTGAAGGGGTGCTCATTGCCGGTGGTTCTCTTATTTTTGTGGGATTGATTTTTGTCCTTTTGCGGCACAAAATCCTGACCAATCCTTTGCTTCGGAATTTTTCGGAAATTTTGTTTGAAGAAGATGAAACCGAGGAGGGGATCAGATGAAGACAATCAGAAACATGCGGGAACTTAAACTAATGAAGAAACAACTTCAGTACAAGGAACAATTGTACGAAAAAGAGATGATTGGTTCTTCAGCCAACGTTTTTGAAAACCTGAGCGACTCAATTCGTGATTTTGCATTCGAATTTGGAATGAAACTGGCAACCCGGCTGGTTACCGGATATTGGAGGCATAAAAACGACGATGATAAAGACGACGATTAATCGGAAAGACCTGTTAAAAACACTGTCATGAAAACGAATTTATTGATACTCGATACCTACAACAATGTAGAGGATTTTTTAGCCTATGCATTTTCATTTAGCAAATACACCAAAAGGAAACTGGAAATCAAATACGTTTTCGATTTTAACTGGATGGTGGAATCCTATAATGTTGGTCCGGGCGGCCCGGTTGATCCTGCATTGGTAGCGGCCGAAAAAAATGTACAAAACGAATTTGAAGTAGCTGAAAAAAAGCTGAACGATTTGGTTGGGGATTATCTCAAAAAACACCCGGCGGAGGTGCCTTATAATATTAGTGTTTCAGCAATTAACAGAATTGATGTTGTTCAGGAACAGTTCGAAAAGAACCCGGATATGATGTTGCTGATTAGTAATCAGCAAAGTTATTCCGAAGCTTCAGGCGGTTTAATCGGTTATCCCAATTTAATTGAACATGTAAAATGCCCGGTGCTGGTAATTCCTCAAAATACCCCTCAGTTTGTAATGCAAAACGTGGTTTATGCCACCGATTACCACCAGGAAGACATAGAATCGCTCACGCATTTGAGCAGCTTACACGATCAGCCTGAATCCATGAAAGTGACCTTTCTCCACAATCAGGAAGAAATTGATTTTACAGAGAAGCTGAAGTGGGCCGGATTTCAGAAGTTGGTTAGTGATGAATCGGCAATAAATAATCCCGGTTTCGAATTAATGTCGAAAAAGGAAACCCTGGAGGCAATTGAAGAATTTGTTGATAAGAAAGCCCCCGATTTATTAATTATTCTGAAAGAAAAAAGAGGTTTTTTCAAACAAATATTTAGTTCGGGTGAAACCAAAGGCGTACTGACACATTTAAATATACCGGTACTGGTTTATCACGAGAAATAATAGTTGGCGTTATTCCACTTTTTCGAGAATATCCATTAGGTGCTTCCAGAATTTTTCAGTCGTTTCAATATCTAACCGTTCATCAGGCGAGTGGGCACCTTTTATTGTCGGCCCGAATGAAACCATATCCAAGTGCGGATATTTTTCAAGAAAAAGGCCGCATTCGAGCCCGGCATGAATCGAACGCACAATGGGTTCTTTTCCAAATAAATTTTTATACGAATTAACTGTTGTTTTTAGAATTTTTGAATCCGGATTTGGTGTCCAGCCCGGGTAACCATCGGAGTGGGTAACTTCTGCTCCGGCCAGTTCAAAAACCGATTTAACCATTTCGGCTGCATAAAATTTACGCGATTCAAGCTCGCTGCGCTGGCTGGTAGTTATCATTATTTTATCATCATCAAGGTATTTTACCGACGCAAGGTTGGTCGAAGTTTCCACTATCCCTTCCATACGTGAGCTCCATTCCAGAATTCCGTGCGGGCAGGCATAAATGGCGCTTAACAGGTTTTTTTGTGTCTGCTCATCTGTTAAAAATTGCGGTTGACCGGTTTCTTCAAGGTGAATTTTGAGGTACGGCTCATTCAATTCATATTCAAACTTTACATCAGAAGCAAATATTTTGAAAGCTTCCATGAATTTTTCCTTTTGATTTTCAGGAACCAAAATTGTTGCATTTGCTTCCCTGGCAATTGCATTCCTAAGATTGCCACCGTCAAATTCGGCTAACCGCATATTGTGGTTACGGGTTGCTTTCCATAAAAAGCGGTTCATAATTTTAGTAGCATTTCCGCGGTTTTTGTGAATGTCGTCGCCTGAATGGCCGCCCTGTAAGCCATAAACTTTAATTTTGAAAGCAGCGTGTTTCTCAGGAATAGCTTCGCGTTTAAAATTGAAAAATGCAAGCGTGTCTATTCCACCGGCACAACCGATAAAAATTTCACCTTCATCTTCCGAATCGAGGTTAAGCAAAACCGAACCGGTCATGAAATTTTTTTCCAGGGCAAACGCACCTGTCAGCCCGGTTTCTTCATCAACTGTAATCAGGCATT
>DATFJO010000120.1:0-4006 GCA_035269145.1 Tangfeifania sp.
ATTCTGTCCATTTCTTCAATTCCTTCACTGATGGCGTAACCATTTGCGAGGTTCGACGAAATAGTAGCCGAAACAAAACGGTTGTAACGGTAAAGTTGCGGCGGCGCAGTAGTTTCCCTGAGCGTCACAAAATTATCGAGCTGAATCATTTCGCCTGAATTGTTACGCACATAAAGCGATTTCAGATCGAGTGGTTTGTTGCGTTCCTGCCGGGGAAGTTCACCCAGAATTTCGTACTGTTTTCCGTTCATAATAAAATAACCGAAACGCTGTCCGCTAAGCGCGAGTTGCAGAGTCTGCCCAATGTTTTGGGTTGAAACTCCCAGCAGATTGGCTTTGTCGCGGTTAATTTCAATCTGGAGCTCGGGCTTGGTAAATTTCAGGTTTACATCGGCCTGCAAAAACATTGGATTGGTTTGAACTTCAGCCATAAATTCGGGCAATACTTCCCTGAGCTTATCGATGGTGGGCGCCTGCAGCACATACTGGATGGGCTGACGTGCACGCCTTCCGCCAAAAGTTGATTGCTGAATAACACCCGCACGCGCTTTTGTTTCTTTTCGAAGCTCGGCAGAGATGTCACTGGCAATTTCCTGTTGCGAACGTTCGCGTTCTGAAGGATCGACCAAAGCGGCCCGTACAAATGCCCAGCTTCCG
Source organism: Tangfeifania sp. (assembly GCA_035269145.1). GTDB lineage: Bacteria > Bacteroidota > Bacteroidia > Bacteroidales > Prolixibacteraceae > Tangfeifania. Next base: position 658 of record DATFJO010000120.1, read on the forward strand.
CGCACCAGGGTAATAATATTATCGGCTTCGGGTACCTCTTCTTTTACCAGTTCGCCTATATTTTCAACATAACCGTAGTTGAATTCGTAGGTGGAACCCTCGGGTGTTGATACATTTACATTGAACTGCGAGCGGTCTTCCAACGGTGCCATTTCTGCTGGGATAACACTCCATAAAACGGCTATCAATACTCCGGAACCCAAAAGAATTAAAAGCGACAGGTATTTGCGTCTCAGAAAAACTTCCAATCCGCGCTGATAAAATTTGTTAAGTTGCACAAAGTATTTTTCGCTCCAGTTGTAAAGGCGGTTGTGCTTCTGCCTCGATTTTAAAAGCTTGGTGGAAAGCATGGGCGTAAAAGTGAGCGCGACAAATGACGAAATAGCCACTGCCCCGGCAATAACAATACTGAATTCGCGGAAGAGCCTTCCGGTCATTCCCTCGAGGAAAACGATGGGAAAGAAAACGGCCACCAGGGTGATGGTGGTGGCAATAATGGCAAAAAATATTTCGTTGGCACCTTCGAGGCCAGCCTGTTTGGGCGACATTCCGCGTTCAATTTTCACATAAATGTTTTCCATCATCACAATGGCATCGTCAACCACCAGCCCAATGGAAAGTACAATGGCTAATAGAGTAAGCACATTTATGGTGAATCCGGCCAGGTACATAATAAAAAATGAACCCACCAGCGATATGGGAATAACGAGCATGGGAATAATTGTGGTCCGCCAGTCGCGCAGGAAAAAGAAAATAATTACGACCACCAGGAAAAAGGCAACGTAAATAGTGGTTTGTACCTCGCGGATAGACGAACGGATGTAATCGGTATTGTCGAATCCGATTTCCACTTCAACATCATCGGGAAGGTCTTTTTTAATGAATTCGAGCCGTTCGTAAACATCGTCAACAATTTCGATGTGATTAGCTCCCGGTTGCGGAATAATTACCGTAGCTACCATCGGAATATCATTCATTTTCATGATGCCACGCAGATCTTCCGGGCCGAGTTCGGCGCGCCCGATATCGCGTACCCTGATGATTTGGCCGCCATCCTGTTTTAAAATCAGGCTGTTGAATTCTTCGGGAGTAGTCATCAACCCAAGTGTGCGAATGGTCAGTTCGGTAGTGTTTCCTTCGATACTTCCGGCGGGCAATTCCACATTTTCGCGCTGCAGGGCATTGCGCACATCCAACGGTGTCATTTGGTATCCGGCAAGTTTGGCGGGGTCGAGCCAGATACGCATGGCGTATCTTTTTTCTCCCCATATTCCCACGGAGCTCACCCCGGAGACGGTTTGCAGTTGCTCTTTAAAAGTGAGCTCGGCAATTTCTGAAAGCTCGAGCAATGAACGTTTCGGGCTTTTAACAGCCACCATTAAAATAGGACTGGCATCGGCATCGGCTTTTGAAACCGTTGGCGGGTCGCAGTCGCGGGGCAAATAGCGTTGTGCCTGCGAAACTTTGTCGCGCACGTCGTTGGCTGCGGTTTCCAAATCAACCGACAATTCAAATTCCACGGTAATCCGGCTTCTTCCCTGGCTACTGCTGCTGGTAAGCGTTCGAATTCCGGGAATGCCATTAATTGATTGTTCCAGCGGCTCAGTAATTTGCGATTCAATTACATCGGAGTTGGCGCCGGGGTATGAAGTACTCACTGAAATAATTGGCGGATCGACACTGGGAAACTCGCGAACTCCCAGAAATGTCATCCCGATTCCCCCGAAAAGTAAAATGACCAGGGAAAAAACGGTTGCCAACACAGGCCTTTTTATACTTATGGATGATAAGCTCATTTTATTCTGTTGGAGTTGGTTGCTGGTTTGTAACTAATGTATCGAGCTGAACAGGCAAATCTTCCCTGAGCTGCAAAATTGCTGTGGTGAGCAGTGTGTCGCCAAAATTCAGTCCTTCGCGGATTTGAATGTGCGATTCAGTGCGCAACCCGGTTTCAACCTTGATTTCTTTTGCTTTGCCGTTCTTGAAAATGAACACCTTTTCGCCCGACATTTCGGCAATCAGCGCTTCGGTTGGAATCGACACGGCATTTTCAATTTCCGAAAGTCGTGCCCTGACGCTCGCAAACCGGCCGGGTTTTAATTCTTCATTTGTATTGGGATAAAGCGCCCTGACCAAAATAGTGCGGGTGTTGATATCCACTTTCGGGTCGATGGCATACACTTTTGCCTGGAACGGTTCAGGGAAACCATCTACCACAAATGTGATGGGAAAGCCCGGTTCCACTTCGCCCGAATACCTTTCAGGAATGGAGAACTCAATTTTTAACGGGCGGGTTTTTACCAGCCTGATGATTTTGGTTTGCGTGGTCGCAAACGCACCTTCAGATATCATTCTCAGTCCTACACTGCCATCAAACGGAGCGCGGAGTTCGGTTTCGTCAATGCGGGCTTCAATCAGCATTATATCGGCTTCTGTCGATTGCAGTTCGGTGGCTACCTGGTCGTAGCTTTCGCGGCTGATGGCATCACGGTCGAGCAACTGACGCTGGCGGTATTCCCGTTCTTCCACCAGTTTTTTTTGTGCCTGAAGTTTCAGTAACTGCGCCTGCAAAGGTTTATCATTGATTTTGGCCAGCAATTCACCCTTCTTTACTTTTCGGCCTTCTTCAAAATAAATACCAACCACTTTCCCCGATGTTTCAAAAGCCAGGTCCACTTCTTCGTCGGGTAAAAGCGAGCCGGTGCTGTTCACCATTTCGTTCAGATTTTGAGGTACCAGCACATATCCACTGGCATAAAGCGGTTCTCCTCCGCCCATCCGGGCTCTGGCTTGTGGCCCCGGGGTTTCGTTCGTTTTAAAAACCGGTTCGAGTTTCGGATAAAAAATAATGCCTGCCAGCACAAGTATCAGGATAATTGTAACGGAGGTTTTGAAAATGCTTTTATTTGCCACGTTTGAATATTTAAAATTATGATTCCTTTGCCATTTAATTCAAACCATTTTGACTAATGATTTTTTAAAAGGTTCAATTTAAAAGACGGCAAATTTAAGAAAATATTGGCTCGCCTATGAGACCGCAGGCAACGTAAAATAAAACGTACTTCCTTTCCCTGGTTCGCTCTCGGCCCAGATTTTTCCCCGGTGCATATCGGTAAATTCCTTGCATAGCAGCAATCCCAGGCCGGTACCCGATTCATTATTGGTGCCCTGGGTGCTGTGGTTTCGGTCGCTCGCAAAGAGTTTGTCCAATTCTGCTTCGTGCATTCCGACACCCTCGTCAGTCACCGAAACAACTATTTTATCCTTGTTCTTTTTGGCACGAATGATTAGGCTGCTATTGGGGTAGCTGAATTTTATGCCGTTCGAAATCAGATTGCGTAAAATCGTG
>DATFJO010000121.1:0-2518 GCA_035269145.1 Tangfeifania sp.
AAGAATCATTGACTGAATCCGGAATTGTTGCAAATTATTTTAAACATCCTTCAGATTTCAGAACAGTGGTAAAACCGGGCGATAAACTGGATGTGGTTTCACAATGCAACCTGAAAGAAAAAATTGCCGCTTCGCCGGTAGCTGTGGATAATCAATTGTTTGTGCGCTCAACAGAAACATTGTATGCGTTTGGAAAATAACTCATAAAAACTTGAAAAAATAAACAGATGAAAAATCTTTATTTGATAATTATCAGCCTGTTTGCATTTATCCACTTGTCAATTTGCAGTTTTTCCCAAAACAAGGAAATGAGCAGAGAACAAGCTCCCTACCAGGTAACCAGAATCTCCGGTGAAATTACTTTCGACGGAATTCCCGATGAAGCCGTATGGGAATCAATTGATGCGCTTACGCTTACCATGTACAGACCTGTTTTCGGGGAAGCACCCACCGAAAAATCAATCATCAAAATTGCGTACGATGATGAATATTTTTATGCATCGGCCCGGCTTTTTTACCAGAACCCTGAGCAAATAAGGGCTATCGGAAAAAAGCGCGATTACATGTCTTTTGCACCCGACTGGTTCGGGTTCACCATGGATTCTTTTTACGATAAGGAAAATGCAGTCATATTTGGCATCAATCCCAACGGCGCCCGAATCGATGGTACAATTAAAAATGATTTACTGATTGCTTCCGATATCAATTTTAGCTGGAACACCTTTTGGGATGCCGAAACAGTAATACATGATGACGGATGGACGGTTGAAGTACGAGTCCCACTATCCAGCCTGCGGTTTCAAACTGCGGAGGGCAAAACCCAAATGGGACTTATTCTGATGCGATCGGTTGCTGCCAAAAACGAAACTGTCTCCTGGCCAATTCTTTCTCCCGATCATATATATCCTTTCTGGAAACCATCACTTGGCACCCTTGTGGAATTTGAAGGGCTGGAACCCAAAAATCCGGTGTATGTTACCCCTTATGTAACCGCCGGGATAGGACAGGTCAATAAACTGAACGAACAGGGAACAGGTTATGAAATGCATTCCACCTTTAAAAAAGATGCCGGACTGGATGTAAAATACAGCCTCACCAACAACCTCACTGCCGACCTCACCATCAATACTGATTTTGCCCAGGTGGAGGCTGACGATCAGGTTATTAATCTCACCCGGTTTTCGCTTTACTTCCCTGAAAAACGGGTCTTTTTTCTGGAAAAGGAAGATGTGTTTGACTTTTCGCTGCTGGGAAACAGCAACCTTTTTTACAGCCGCCGGATTGGGTTGTACAACGGCAACCCGGTACGAATCTACGGAGGTGTGCGTCTCACCGGAAGAGCGGGAAAATGGGATGTGGGATTTCTAAATATGCAAACAGCAAAGTTTAAAGAAAATCCTTCGGAGAATTTTGGCGCCATTCGCACCAAACGGAAGGTTTTTAATGCTTACTCCTACGTTGGAGGAATGGTTACCAGCCGGCTGGGAACCGACGGTTCTTACAATATGGCATACGGCATCGACGGCCTGTTCAGGGTTATTGACGATGATTACCTCACCCTGAAATGGGCACAAACGTTTGAAGACAATGCTGAAAACCCAGTTATCGGAACCGACCCTGCACGGTTTATTTTCAGGTGGCAGCGGCGTAAGGAAACCGGATTCGCTTACGATTTAATTTATAGTTGGTCAGGTCAAAATTTTAACCCTGGAATTGGTTTTGAAGTAAAACAGAACTACCAGGGACCCGAAGCCACCGTTCAATATGGCTGGCTGCCCGGAAATGCATCCTTTTTGCGCCACCATAAAATTTCGATTTCGGGAAACACCTGGCTGAATACAATTACCGGCGACCACGAAACGACAAATACCTTGGTGCAGTGGGATTTCAGCGCCAAAAAAGGATATGCAGGGTTTATTGGTTCTATATGGAGCCTGGAATATCTGCCGGACGAACTTATTTTGGGGTACAACCAGGCTACCGTTCCTGCCGGGGAGTATTCATTTACCAGTTTTAGCGCGCAGTATGAAACTTCATCAGCCCGCGATTTTTCGGCAACATTTTTTACCAATGCTGGAAATTTTTACGACGGCTGGAAATGGACCTTCTACACTTACCCTTATCTGAAAATCGGCACCGATTATGATATCGGGCTGTTTTACCGGATTGACCGGGTAAAATTCCCTGGACGTGCGATGGCATTTACCAACCATATTGTTCGTTTTAATGGACTAATGACATTGACAACCAAAACCTCGCTTTCGGCTTTTGTGCAGTACAATACGGCCATCGACGGGGTAATTGGCAACATCCGTTTCCGCTACAACCCGCGCGACGGCAATGACTTTTACATTGTTTACGATGAACGGCTGAACACCAACCGTACAAGGCAAACACCTGCCCTGCCCTTTACGACCAGCCGGACTATTTTGCTGAAATACACCTATACGTTCAGGTGGTATCCTGCAATGTCAAATCAACATAGAAACGACCTCAGCGAGGTCAAATGTTTATAGCG
>DATFJO010000122.1:0-10938 GCA_035269145.1 Tangfeifania sp.
ACCGGAAAATCTGGAAATTTCTGCCGATAAAAAACAAATTTCGCAGGTGCTCATCAATCTTCTTAAAAATGCAACCGAAGCCCTCAAAAACAGGCCCGGCGGTAAGATATTATTAAAAGGAGAAATCAACTCCGAAGGCCGCGCTCAGATTTCGGTTACTGACAACGGACCGGGAATTCCGGATGATTTGATGGACAAAATTTTTGTGCCGTTTTTCACTACCAAAGAATCAGGCTCAGGAATTGGGTTGAGTCTTTCGAGGCAAATTATGCTTTTACACGGTGGTAGTTTAAAAGTGGAATCGACACCGGAAAAAATGACGACAGTGAGTTTGGTGTTCTGAATTCCCGTTGAAACGTAGCCAAATTATTTAAGTATACTTAAAGTTTATCTTCTATTTGTTGTTTTTATTAAGCATACTTAAAACTTATCAGCCCTGTTTGTAAAAATAACTCGTCTTCTCATCTTTCAAATCAAAAGTATAGACCTTCTTTTCGGTATCATCATAAAAAACTGAAAGCAACCCGATATCGCCGGCGCAAAAGAGGCTGTGCGCACTCATAACAATCAGAAAAAAATAAAACAGTGGCTGATTCAAAAACAGAATTATTCCCGCAAGGGTAATAATTTTCACCACAATAAGTGGAGTCAACGCTATAAAAGCAAACTGTTTCCGGTTGAGCACATGCCGGTCGGCTTCTGCATAAAAAATAAATTTCTTTAAATAGCCTCCAAAAGCAACATGTTTGGCACCGGTTAATTTAAGTGCTGCTCCGTGCAGTGCTTCATGAACAACTATCAAAAAGGAGAGGCTGAAAACTATAGCCAGTGCCGAAATTAAAAAAGGTTCGTAATAATTACGGAAAACGAAAACAATGGCACGGGCCAGAAAAAACATTCCGGTTAAAACCATCAACAACTGGTAAAACATGTAAACTTTAACTAATGTACTGGAAGTTTTTGAGATTTGCTCAATCACAAAATTCTTGATTTCAGTATGTTTTAATCGGGCTACCAATTCAAACCTGTCGCTGTTCTGCAACTCTTCAATTGTCGGGTTTGCCATTTCTATTCGTATCTGATTATTTTATACAGGTCTTTTATACTAATTAATCCCAAAAAGAAAGCAAAAATAATAGAAACAAAAATCATAAGCAGGTAACCGTAAACCCAGTTTGACAAAAACTCAGACAACCACCCGAAAAGAATTACTGCTCCCACAAAAAACAACAGTTTAAAAATATACATCCATTCAATTTTCAACCTCAAAATATAAACTGCAAGCGCAACCTGAACGGCGCCTGTAAAAAGCTGTGTAACCAGGCTGCTGTATGCCGAGCCGTAGGCCTGAAGCCGGTGAATCAGAATCAAGTTCAGCACAACATTCAAAACCATTCCTGAAAATGCCATAATGTTGAGTTGTTTCAAACTTCCGTTGGCTGTGAGCAGTGTTCCAAAAATGTAAGTGGTGGCAATCCCGGTAAAGCCAATCATCAGGATTCCGAGAATATCGGACGAAAAAGCAGTATTTGATGTATAAAGAAGTGACATGATTTCGCCATCGTAATATACACTAGAGATCGCAACAACTACTGCCGGCACAATCAGCAAAGAATAAGAAAGTTTCACCATATCGCCAATGGGTTCGTGTTGCTTAAGCATTTTTGAGAAGATAGGCAGCAACAGCCCGGCAAACAGCACCCCGAACATGGCCACAGCATCGAGCAGGCGAAATGCCTGGGCATAAATTCCGGCCTGTTCTTCGCCGGTAGTTCCAGGAAGCAGCCGCTCGAGCATCACCGAGTCGATTCGGTTGTACAACGACATCAGCAAAATAAGAAGTGCATAAGGATACGATTTTCGCAGAAAAACAACGAAAAAACCCGTGTTGAACCGGACTTTAATTCTTCCCGATTTTTTCAGAACGATTAAAAAAGTGATAATGGCCGTTAAAACATAAGCCGCCGTTTGTGCATACACAAACCATTCGATGGTAAAACGGGGCTTAAAAAAATCGCTGAACAGCAACACGCTGCAAATTGCAATCATTATACTGCGGTCGAGTACCGAAACCAGGCTGTCGGTGCGGAAAAGGTGCAACCCACTGATGTTTGAACGCAGATAAAGTGTAAATGAAACCAGAAACTGGTTAAAAATCAGGAAAAGCAACAGGTGAATCTGAACCTTATCGTAACCGATAATAAATGCAATCGTTAAGCTAAAAACGGCATAAACAATGGCCAGTACAAGTTTCAACCCGACAATATTCGACAAATGCTTGGAAAGCAAATAGTTATGCCGTGCGATATTCCGGTTATTGTAATTGGTGATTCCCAAATCGAGCAGAATATTGAGAATCATGGAGAAATTAAACAGCGCAAAATAAAGCCCGTAACTCTGGTCGCCCACAAGATTTTGCACGGTCCGATCAATCCCAAAAATCCAAAAAGGCTTAATTAAAAGGTTGAGAAAAAGCAGTAATAAAAGGTTAGTTATAAATTTCCGTTTCAAAACCTGGTTTTAATTTTATTTGCACCTAAGAGACGGTTTGGAATTTATCCGTTTATTCTATTTTGCGTCTTGTCTGAACAAAGTCCGACTGCCTTCAGACAAAAAATACATCAAAATATTTCAAAAAAAACAAAATCAAAACAGTCTCTTAATTTGAACGCATAAAAGTAAAAAATATTTAATCAGACTTTGTACATTTACCCAAAATAGAAAAACAGATTAATGAATATTGCCGTAAACACCCGGTTGCTAATTGAAGGAAAACTGGAAGGAATTGGCTGGTTTACTCTCGAAACATTAAAAAGGATTACCAACAATCACCCCGAGCATCAGTTTATTTTTATATTCGACAGGCCCTGGAATGAAAATTATATTTTTTCTGAAAACGTTACACCGGTGGTTGTGGGGCCGCCAACCCGGCACCCTTTTTTGTGGTATGTTTGGTTTGAATACCAGATTCCACGAATTCTTAAAAAATACAATGCAGACGTTTTTCTTTCGCCGGATGGTTATCTTTCACTCAGCACAAAAGTGCCACAACTCGCTGTTATTCACGACATAAATTTTGTGCACCGCCCAAAAGATTTACCCTGGCTGAAAGCGAAATATTACAACCATTATTTTAAAAAATTTGCAAGGGTTGCACGCCGAATTGCCACTGTTTCATACTATTCAAAAGAAGACATCACCCACTCGTTTAAAGTGGCCGACAATAAAATAGATGTTGTTTACAATGGTGTCAACCCGGGTTTTACACCTACATCGGCAGAAAATCAAAAAAAAACACGCGAAAAATATGCCGGCGGACATAATTACTTCCTGTTTGTGGGAGCTCTGAATCCACGCAAAAATATTGGCGGATTGCTGAAAGCATTCGACGCTTTTAAAAGTCTGGATAAAAAGAATATAAAACTGCTTATTGTTGGCGGACAAATGCATAAAACCGGAGAAATGTATGAAACCTATAATAACATGCGTTATAAAAATGATGTTGTTTTTACAGGCCGTGTTTCAACTCCCGACCTTCATGCTGTTTTGGGAGCAGCCACGGCACTCACATTTGTACCTTTTTTCGAAGGTTTTGGAATTCCGGTTGTTGAAGCTATGAGCGCCGGAGTTCCGGTTATTTGCTCCAACACAACCTCACTTCCGGAAGTTGGAGGCGAAGCCGTACTTTATGCCGATCCGGTTAAGACAGACCAGATAGCTGAAGCGATGTTGAAAATCTCAGACGATGGAGAATTACGGAAATCGCTTATTGAAAAAGGATTCAACCAGAAGAAAAAATTCAGTTGGGATGAAACAGCGCGGCTTTTATGGATGAGCGTGGAACGGGCTTTTCAGTGAAATTAAATCCGCCAGTACAGACATCAGCAACAATTCGCTGGTTTTTATTGTTAATTATTTTCGTATCTTATTGCAAAATAAATCTGGCAAAAATGAAAAATCCAAGTGTTGTATTTAGTTTTCTTTTAATCTTTAATTTCTTTTTTTTGAATACGCCGGTTATGGCCCAGCCTGACGGCGCAGCCCTTTACCAGCAATATTGCGCCCAGTGCCACGGCACTGATTTGGATGGAGGAAATGCGTCCAGTTTGATTGACGGCATCTGGCAATACGGTGACGCAACCAGCTACATTACCCGCAATGTTAAATTCGGAATCCCCCATCTCGGAATGCCTTCTTACGAAAAATCACTTTCTGATGATGAAATCCAGGCAGTTATTCAGTATGTAATGAATGCTGAAAAAGAGTCGGGTGCTGTTGAGCCGCCTGTACCAAACACGCTCGAAACCATGGATTACGAAATGGAAGTGGAAACTTTTGCCGAAGGACTTGAAATTCCGTGGGCAATTGATTTTATTGATGGTAAAACAGCTCTGATAACCGAGCGGCCGGGAAGATTACGAATGGTTAAAAACGGTACACTGCAAACCGAACCTGTGCGAAATACCCCTGAAGTTTTGCACCAGGGACAGGGTGGACTTTTGGATGTGGCCGTCGATCCGGAATACGAAAACAACGGCTGGATTTACCTGGCATACAGCCATGTGCTAAAAGATGCTTCAACCGGTAACAGACCACCTGCCATGACCCGGATTGTACGCGGAAAAATTGAAAACAATACCTGGACCAATCAACAGGTTTTATTTGAAGCCCCGCACGAAACTTACCGTACAACACGCCATCACTACGGAAGCCGCATTGTTTTCGATCCGTGGGGATACCTTTATTTTGCCATTGGCGACCGCGGAGCCGGTTACCAGGCACAAGATCCATCGCTACCCAACGGAAAAGTGCATCGCATTCATAAAGACGGCAGCATTCCGGGAAACAATCCTTTCCTTTCAGAAGAAAATGCTATGGCAACAGTTTATTCACTGGGCAACCGGAATATCCAGGGAATGGCAATTCACCCTGAAACCGGCGAACTCTGGGTTACCGAACACGGCCCCATGGGTGGCGACGAACTTAACCTGATTGAAGCCGGCAACAACTATGGCTGGGAAACCATCACTTACGGGCGGAATTACAACGGAACAATCATCACAGAACTCACCCATAAGCCCGGCATGGAGCAGCCCATACTTTACTGGACCCCTTCCATTGCAGTTTGCGGGCTTGATTTTTACCGGGGTGATCTATTTGAAAAATGGAAAAACAGGTTGCTGGTCGGGGCACTGAAATACGAAGAAGTTCGGTTACTCCACATAGAAAATGAAAGGGTAATGCACCAGGAAGTAATCCTGAAAGGTGCCGGGCGTGTGCGCGACGTAACTACCGGCCCGGATGGGGGCATTTATGTTGTGACAAACAGCCCCGGAAAAGTATTAAAACTGACACCGAAAAACAATTAAAAAAGGGAGCCTCTGCTCCCTTTTCTGTTTAATTGTTGATTCTATGAAGAATTGCACTAATAATTTCTAGTGTGTATTTTCTGAAGAAGTATCTGATTTTTTAAACCATAACCGGTTTCCCACATTGTAATATTGTTTCTGAATATCGGGGTTTTCAGACAAATCTTCGGTAGTATACGGAAAATAAGGTACCAATACATCATCGCCGTTGTTCCAGTTGGCCGGTGTAAAAACTTTTTGCTCATCAGTTGTTTTTAAAGCTTCAACCAGGCGTATAATTTCAGAAATATTGCGCCCCACTTCCATTGGGTAAAAGTTTACCGAACGAATTGTATTGTTTGAATCAATTACAAATACCCCACGAATATCACGGTTTGTGCTCACAGGTTTGTGAAGCATCCCGTAAGTTTCGGAAGCCTTTGCTCCATGGTCGTCAATAATCGGGAAATGAATCTTCTGAGGACCTCTGCCCTTGTAATCCAGTTCTTCGATGTGCGCTTTCCACAGGTGATGAATTTTAAGCTCATCGGTTGAGATAACTGCCACTTTTAAATCCAGTGCTTCAAAATCATCGTGGTGATAAGCCAGTTCCAAAAGCTCTGAAGTACAAACAGGAGTAAAATCCTGCGGATGGCTGAACAGGATTTTCCAGCTTTCACCAAAATCTTCGGGGAAAGTCATTTTACCATTCGTTGTTTTTGCGGTGAATGAGGGAGCCTGTGATCCAATTAAAGGGATTTCTCCTTTTGCGATAGCACTGCCTGCGATAAAAGCAAACAAGGCAACTGTTACAAATAATTTTTTCATAATTTATTGTTTTAAGAATTTTAATTCACAGGCAAGTTACCGCACTAAAGGCTACCGGTAAACCCCTAAAAATAATTTCATAAAACCCCGGCAGATTCTTGCAAACTTCAAAAATTATTTTTTTGACTGGAAAATATCTATTTGTCAATTATGGACATCAAATAAATCTTAATTCTGACAATCTGATAGATTAATTGAGCTTTTAATTTACAATCACAAAATAAAACTAAAAGATATTTTAAGACTCTTTAACATTTAAGGGGCTATAAAAATGAACTTTTGATTCAAAAATTCTAAAACAAAAGAAAGCACTAAAAATTAAACACTTACATTTAAAAAATATGCGTATATTGGATAAAATTCAAAAGCGTACCGGATTTTTTCAACAGTGAAAATAGTTGTTAAATACATTTGTTTGATTTGTTTTCTTCTGTCTGCAAATATTAAGTTGCCGGGCCAGGAAGTAAAATTCCGACAATTGAGCATAAACGACGGATTATCGCAAAACGCAGTTTTTGCCATTTTACAAGACAGCAAAGGATTTATGTGGTTTGGAACAAAAGACGGGCTGAACTGCTACGACGGATACAATTTTGTGATTTATCAGCACAATCCGTTTGATTCAACCACTATATCGGCCAATCATATTACAGCTTTATTTGAAGACCGCCATAAAAATATTTGGGTTGGCACGCTAACCGGCGGACTGAATCTTTACAATCCGGAAAGTGATACTTTTCAGCAGATTCTGTTAGAATCAAAGCAACAAAAAATCCATGACAGAATCGAAATTACCAAAATCGCCGAAGATTCACAGGGGAATATATGGGTTGGAACCAATACAGAAGGACTTTTTTGCTTAACATACAACAATGAAAATGAGACCTTTAAACAAACAAAACATTTTCAAACAGAAAAATTAAGCAGCAATACAGTAGATGGCTTGTACGCCGATTCCAAAAATATTTTGTGGATTGGTGCCCCAAATGGTTTAACACGCTATGATCAGAAAAATGAAACATTTACCTTTTCGGAAATTATCACAAAAAACCCGGAGGCGCCGGAAGCTCCGGGACAAAACATGGTAGGGCCAATATTGGGCAATGGAAGTGACAGCCTTTGGCTGGGAACGCTGAGCGGCCTGGTTAGATACGACAAAATAAGCGGAAATTTCAAATTGTTCCCGCATCATTACGAAATTTACCGGTTTGGATGGGGCAAAATCATTCAAATTGCTGAAGACAGCCTGGGATTTTTGTGGCTGGCTTCACCAGGCGGATTAATGCGATTTAACCCGCGATTAAATCAATACGATTATTTCAAAAACGATCCGTTTATCCCCGGCTCCATTAGCGACAATACCATTTCTTCTGTATTTATTGATAAAACAGGAATAGTTTGGGTAGGCTCCTCCGGGCTTGGAATTAACATTTACAATCCGCGTGCCGGCAGATTCGCTCTTTTCATGAATAAAGGAAATTCCAAATCACGGAGTGCTGGCTTTAGCATTCGCTCCATTTTGGTCGATAAAAAAGAAACCGTGTGGTTGGGAACCGATGTATTGAATAGCTGGAACCGAAAAACCGGTAAAATAAAAAGTTTTGAAACCAACTCCAACAACATCGATGCTTTTGGAAATACCGGCCCCTGGTCGATAATACAGTCGTCCGATGGTCTGATTTGGACTGCAACAAACGAAGGACTTTACCGTTATCATCCCGAAACACAGGAATACCATCAATACAAATTCAACCCAAATGACTCCAACTCCATTCCGGAAAAAGAAGTTTATACTGTTTACGAAGATCATAAAAACACTATTTGGATTATAACTGAAAATTACCTTTGCAAATTGATTGATGCAGAAAAAGGTGTTTTTAAAACTGCTCTTCGCCTGTCCCGTTCCACCTCAAACAAAACCGCCAGATCAGTCCTTTTTCAGGATGACCAAAATGTTTTTTGGATTGGCACTGTCAAAGGACTTGTGCGGTATGATGAAAAAAACAACAAAGACAAAATACTCACAGCCAACAATGAAGGCTCCCTTGCCCTGAACAATGATTTAATAAAATCAATTTGTCCCGACCCGTTTGAACCGGAAACCTATTTATGGATTGGAACCGGCGGAGGTGGGCTGAACCGCATTAATAAAAAACAAAATACAGTTGAATATATTACAGAAGCAGACGGACTGCCCAACAATGTAGTTTACGGAATTTTACCCGACAAAAATGGCAACCTTTGGTTAAGTACGAACAAAGGATTATCAAAATTCGATTCCAGAGAAAGAACTTTCAGAAATTACGACGTGAAAGACGGATTGCAAAGCAATGAGTTCAATACAGGTGCATTTTTTAAAAGCAAAACCGGCGAACTGTTTTTCGGTGGAATTAAAGGATTAAACTATTTTTACGGAGAAAACATCAGAAACAACCCTTATAAACCAACCGTTGTTTTAACCAACCTGAAAATTGACAATGCCCCTGTTTCTCCCAAGAATAAAAATCCATTTCTGAAAAAAACCCTTCAAGCCACCGAACGCATAACACTTTCGCACAAAAACGATATTGTTACGTTTGAATTTGCAGCACTCGATTTTTCGGCACCCGAAAAAAACCAATATGCCTATAAACTTGAAAATTTTAACGACACATGGATTAACTCGGGTTCGGTAAAAAGTGCCACTTACACAAATCTTCCGCCCGGTGATTATACATTCAGAGTAAAAGCATCTAACAACGACGGAGTCTGGAACGAGACAGGAACAAGCATGATGCTGACGATAACGCCGCCCTGGTGGAAAACCTGGTGGGCCTACATATTTTATACTGCCCTGGTTTTCGCATCTGTCGGGATTCTCCGGCGGTATGAATTGAACAGAATTAAACTGAAAAACCAGCTCAGGGTTGAAAAAGTAGAAATTGACTCGTTGCGAAAACTCGACCAGCTAAAATCGCAGTTGTTTGCAAATATATCTCATGAATTCAGGACACCGTTAACTCTCATTCTGGGCGAGGTAGAAAGTGTGATGTCTTCAAATGTTGCTACTGTAACTAAAAACAAACTAAACGTAGCCAATAGAAATGCAAAAAAATTGCTGATCTTAATAAACCAGTTACTTGATCTTTCAAAAATTGATGCCGGCAATATGGATTTAAATATTGAACGGATTAACCTTATTCCCTTTCTAAAAAATATTTTCTTCTCTTTCGAATCGCTTACAGCTTCAAAAAACCTGTTGCTTCTTTTTAATTCTGAAAAAGAATACATTCCGCTCCATGCTGACCCCGTAAAAATGGAAACCATTTTTTATAACCTCCTTTCAAATGCATTCAAGTTTACTGACGGACCTGGAGAAATTTCACTTTCAGTAAAATTAACAGAATTATCGAAAGTTGAAATCCTGGTTGAAGACACAGGAATTGGAATTCCTCCGAAACAACTTCCACATATATTCGACCGTTTTTACCAGGCCGACAGTTCCAGTGTTCGCATGCACGAAGGAACCGGAATCGGGCTTGCACTGGTGAAAGAACTTGTGGAATTGCACAAAGGAAAAGTTTCAGCGAGAAGCAACCCCGGAAAAGGAACAGCATTTACAGTTGAACTACCGCTCGGTGTTTCCAGCCAAAGAATAAACACTTCAAAAGAAATAAGCATTACCGGGCCTAACAACAAAAAAAATGTTTTTGAAACGGAAGCAGCAATAACCATAAAAACGGCGCTTTCAGCCAAAGAAGAAAAAGGAAAAAGTCATAAACTGATATTGATTGTTGAAGATAATGTTGATGTGCGTAGCTACATCAGAGAGCAACTCGAAATAAACTACCGGATTTGTGAAGCCGCAAATGGTGAGGAAGGACTTTTAACCGCCCGAAAAGAGTTGCCCGATCTTATTATAACCGATGTGATGATGCCACAAATGAATGGTTATGATTTTTCAATAAAACTACGAAACGATGAATTAATAAGCCATATTCCGATTATAATGCTAACGGCAAAAGCCGGTTTCGATGATAAAATTCAGGGACTCGAAACCGGAATCGATGCATTTCTTACAAAGCCGTTTAACGCCAAAGAATTAAAAATCAGGATAAAAAATTTAATCCACCAGCGTGAACAACTGCGTAAACGGTTTAGCAATTCCACAGTTATCAAACCGTCAGAGGTTTCGGTAATTTCAGCAGACCAGAAATTCCTGAAAAAAACACTGGCAATTATAGAAGCTAATTTTCACGATGAAAATTTCTCGGTCGACTCACTCGCCAACAAAACAAACATAAGTGTTTCGCAGCTTAACAGGAAGTTAAATGCCCTGATAGATCAGCCTGCCGGACACCTAATCCGCTCGCTCCGGTTGCAGCGGGCTGCAGATCTACTGAATCAGAATGCCGGAAGTATTTCAGAAATTTGTTACGACCTCGGATTCACTGACCAGGCTTATTTTTCACGCGCATTTAAAAAACAATTCGGAGTTTCGCCCCGCGATTACAAAGAAAAGCAGACTCCCTAATCAAATCTGCAATTTCTCATTTTATTCTGTCATTTTACCTGCCGACCGAAAAGTACAAATGATTGCGCAAATAGTATAAAAATGGCTCCTGCCATCGGCGTAGCTTCGCATCGCAACAGTTTAACAAACTATTTTTGCGATGAAAAATGCGGGTATTATAGGAGGTTCAAATTTTATTGGGATTTACATCACCCTGAAATTTTTGGCAGAAGATTACCGCGTAAAAGTTCAGGTTTCGGAAAAGGAAAA
>DATFJO010000123.1:0-4016 GCA_035269145.1 Tangfeifania sp.
AAATTCAAGTTCGGTGGCAAAACTGCGTTCACCAATAACATAATCGGGACCTTTGGCAAAAACTACATTGTTTTGGTTATCAACAGCATTTTGAATTCCTTCAAGCAACGAAACGGCTGAATTGGGAACCGCCTGTGCACGCCAGCTTCCAAGCGGTACATCTTTGCTTTCGGCCAGTTCGCCAATTACAGCAATTGTTTTTCCTGATTTTTGCAGCGGTAAAATTTCGTCCTGGTTTTTCAGAAGTACGATACTTTTTTTCGCCACTTCGCGGGCGGCAGTTAGATGTTCGTCACTTAAAATTTCATTTTTTTCGCGCCCGGGATTTAAGTATTTGTAAGGATCATCAAAAAGTCCGAGACGGAATTTTACTTTCAGGATTCGTCTGACCGATTCGTCAATCAGTGATTCATCCACACTTCCTTCTTCCACAAGTTCTTTAAGGGCTTCAATATAAACACGACCTTCCATGTCCATGTCAGAACCGGCTTCAATCGCCAGTTTTGCAGCTTCCTTTTTATCAGCGGCAACGCCGTGGGTAATTAATTCACCAATGGAGTTCCAGTCTGAAACCACGAATCCATCAAAATTCCATTCATCTTTCAGAAGATCGCGCTGCAGGCGGCTGCTTGCCGTTGCCGGCAATCCGTTAATTGTGTTGAAGGCATTCATGAAAGTAGCCACATCAGCTTCGAGAGCAGCTTTAAAAGGTGGTAAAACCATGTTTTGCAAACGTTCTTCTCCCATAACAACGGTATTGTAATCGCGGCCCGATTCGGCAAATCCGTATGCTGCAAGATGTTTGGCACATGCAGCAATGGTATTTTCTGCCGATAAATCATCTCCCTGAAAACCTTTCACACGTGCATAAGCCATTTTTGAGCCGAGGTAAGGATCTTCTCCGGCACCTTCCATTACACGCCCCCAACGGGCATCGTGCGAAATATCGACCATCGGGGCAAATGTCCAGTGCAATCCGGCTGCGGATGCTTCGATAGCTGCTACCCTTGCCGAGAGTTTTGCCAGTTCAGGATCCCAGCTTGCAGCCTCAGCCAGTGGAATGGGAAACATGGTTTTGTAGCCGTGAATTACGTCGTAAGCCAGCAATAGCGGAATTCCCAGGCGGCTGCTGTCCAATGCCCACTCCTGTACTTTGCGTGCTGCCGAAACTCCCGAAACATTCAACATCGAACCCAGTTGCCCGTTTTTCAGCATGTTGTAGATGTACATCGAATCGACGTTTTCGGGCGCCGGGCCGGTCATTTCCCATTGCGAAGTAAACTGATTGAGCTGACCAATTTTTTCGTCGAGCGTCATCTGTCCCAGCAAATCCTCCACTTTTTGTTCCATTTCATCACTTCCCGAAGTTTGGGAAGTTTCAGGCTGTGGCTGACACGAAAATATCAAAAGTGCCAGTGCCATAATTGCAATTGTAATTTTATTATTCATTTTCTAATCTGTTTGATGTGCAGTATTTATAATTCAAATTTTCATATTTCCGGTCATATATGTAATTGCCTGTCCGCCGATTTCCACCCGTTCATCAAGATGTTTACAATGAATAATACCACCCCGCAAAGAAATTTGTTTAGCAATCATCTCATTTTTTCCCAGCTCAACCGACCAATACGGAATCAACATGGTGTGTGCCGAACCGGTTACGGGATCTTCATCTATGCCTTCTATCGGGGCAAAAAACCGGGATACAAAATCGTATTTTTCAGAAGAAGCGGTTGCGATAATTCCGCGGGCATCCAGTGTTTCTAAGTATTGCAAGTCAGGCTTCAGGTTCTGAATATCGTTTTCACTTTTGAATACAAACATGATATCTTCCCGGCCTTTCAAACATTTTAATGGTTTTATACCAAATGCCTCATCTGCATTTTCTGGAAATTCAATCTCTTTTAAACCTGATGCCGGAAAATTGAGCCATATTAAATCATTTTCCTTTTTTACGTTCAGTTTACCACTCTTCGATTCAAAAACAATTTCTTTTTCCCGGTAATTCAGGAGATTGAAAAGTACGTGTGAAGTTGCCAGTGTGGCATGGCCACATAAATTAACTTCGGTAACCGGCGTAAACCACCGGATATGAAAACCGTTTTCTAAAGGAACAAAAAAAGCGGTTTCTGAAAGGTTGTTTTCCATGGCAATTTTCTGCATCACTTCATTGGGCAACCACTCATCGAGCGGAACCACCGCTGCCGGATTCCCTTCAAAAATTTTATCGGCGAATGCATCAATCTGGTAAATAGTATGTTGCATTATCATTTCAGTCATAGTACAAATATAACATCTATTGATTTCCCAAACAATGAAAAAAGATTTTCAGGTTTTAGCAAATGAATATTAAAACTTCACGGTTAGTTTCAAATTGAATTTCCGGTCGGTGAGGTAGTTGGGAACGGCAAACTGGTCGCCGTATATGCTCGAAACCCAAAAATAGGATATTGTATTTTTGATATTCAGTAGGTTAAATATTTCAACGCTGAGCCACATATCGTTAATGTGGCGTAAAAAATTGTTTTCTACCGGATTGGCAGCGCTGATAAGCACCTTCGAAAACCCGAGGTCGATCCGGCGGTACGATGGCATTCTGAAAATGTCTTCGTGCCTCTCGGAATTGGGAGGCCCGGTTGGCAGCCTTGCTCCGTAAAATCCGGAAAGCTGCATTTTATACGATGGATTTCCGGGCAGGTAATCCTGAAAGAACAAACTGAAATTGACCCATTGATCCGTGGGACGCGGAATATAGCCGAACCCGTCATTCAGGATGTCTTCTTTTGTTTCCAAAAATGACAAACTCGCCCACGACTGAACACCACTTACAAATTCGCCGTTTATTTTGAAATCGATTCCGGTGGCGTATCCTTTTGCTTCCTGGTTGGCCAGGTATCGAATCTGCACATTATCTACCTGGTAGGGAACCAGCCGGTTCATCCATTTGTAATAGGCTTCGGTTGTAAACCGGAAAGGACGGTCCCATGCCGAAAATACAAAATCGGAGCCTGCAACCACCTGGAAAGAACGTTGCGCCTTTGAATCGTAATTGATGGAGCCATCACGGTTTTTTAGTTCTTTAAAAAAAGGCGATTGATGGTACATTCCTGCCGAAAGACTGAATGAAATTTTGTTTTTCCAATCGGGATAAAAACTGAGTGACGCACGTGGGCTAATCAGCAATTCGTTGTTAAAATCCCAGTAGTTAAAACGCACACCGCCATTCAGGTACAAATCGCCCGAACTTACCGGCACACTCCAGGTATCCTGAACAAAGCCGGTAAAACGGTTGGAACTGATTTTATTCTGGCTGTTCAGAGTGTAAAAAAACTTAACTTCCTTATCGGAGTAAGGAATGGAATAGCCGGTTGAATCGCGGTAAATCCATTCGTTCATTTTATCGTCGAAACGTTCGTGCTGAAATTTAACTCCCCAGTTTAAAAGGTGGTTTTCAGAATTGTAAGCTCCTTTATGTGAGAAGCTAAATACTTCAGCCTCAAGGTAATTCCTTGCATGATTGATAAAAGTGCCCACCCCGAGGTTCAATATACTGTCGCCAAATTCTTCCGATGACATGTTTCGTTCAAGCTGATTGAGGTAATATTGTCCCTGAATATCGTAGGTCTCTTTTTCGGAAGTTTTAAAAGCCGATGCAATAAATTTCAGGTTCAGGTTCAGGTTCGGAAAATAATTGGCCGAGATTGCCCCGAGGTAAGTTTTGAAATCATCGATTTCCTGACCGTCGAAATAGATATTGGTATTGAGAGGATTTTGCCACGTACCGAAAGTTGTTTCGCGGGTTTGCGGAATAAACTGGTACTGGTTTTGGGCCACATTCCCCAGCAATGAAACAGTGAATTTTCCTGAAAACTGGTAGGTAATGTAGGTTTGAAAATCGATAAATTCGGGGTTGTATTCTCCCTTTTCGTCGAGTCCGCCCAGCATGTAACGATTTGTTTTGTAACGAATTCCTGAAATATGTGACAACCTGCCATTTAGCGAAATATCTTCGAAGT
>DATFJO010000124.1:0-15482 GCA_035269145.1 Tangfeifania sp.
GGGAATCGCAGCGGTTTTCCTGCTGGGTGTCGTTTCGAAAAGGACAACACCAGCTGCCGGTATCTGGGGATTAATAATCGGCTTCACGCTGGGAATGACCCGCCTCGGGCTGAATATCTTTTCGGGATCAATTGCCGAAGATTCGCTTATATACCAGATCTTTCTGGTACATAACTGGCTGCACTACGAAATTTACCTGTTTTTCCTGGTAATTGTTGCAATGGTAGTAATTAGTTATTTCACAAAAAAGAAAGATCCTTCACTTATTCAAGGACTTACGATCCGTTCGGCCTCGGCTGAACAAACTGCCGAAACCAGGCTTTCATACAACAACTGGGATATCGTTAATTCAATAATAATAATTGCCATTATCCTGGTATTTTATGCCTATTTCTGGTAAGATAAAAAATTAAAATATATTGAAAATAGCTGCCATTTCTGGTGGCTATTTTTTATTTTAGAGGGATATTTAACTTGCTTATGTACGATATAATTGGCGATGTACACGGTTACGCCCAACCGCTAAAAAGTCTTTTAAAAGAGTTGGGTTACAAAAAAACGAACGGCACCTGGTCCCATCCGGAACGAAAAGTAATTTTTGCCGGCGATTTTTTAAACCGCGGACCACAAATCAGGAAATCAGTGCGGATGGTGCGCAAAATGGTTGAGAGCGGCAATGCACTGGCAATTTTGGGAAATCACGAGATAAATGCAATCATTGCAGGAATCAATGATAAAAAAGGCAATCCGCTTGTTAGTCCTCCCCTTAAAAATTTCATATCGGTTTTAAAAACAATAAATGCTTTTTCGAAATATGAAGAAGAATGGGAAAGTCACCTGAAATGGTTACGCACACTTCCGTTGTTTCTTGAAATGGATGGAATACGCGTAATTCATGCCTGCTGGAACGAGGAAGCAGTCGCATACATAAAAAATAATATCCCGGAAGGAAAAATCCCCAAAAAAGTATTCCGTAAGATTCACAAACATCCTGATTCCGAATTAGCCGAAAATATCTGGCACATCACAAAAGGGCTTCAAATACACATGCCCGGAGATTTAAAAATTATCAACAACAAAGGAGTTTCTCCCCGCTCTTTCAGGATGAAATGGTGGGATTGCCCCAACGGAAAAACCTTTAAGGAGATTTCTTTTGAAAGTAAGTACGAACTCCCACCTTACACAGTACCTGAAGAAATTCTGCCGGAATGCGAGTCCTATCCTGAAAATGCACCAATTGTTTTTTTCGGGCATTATTGCCGCCATAGCGGTCCGTTTATTATCCGCCCAAACGTTTGCTGTGTCGATTCCTGTGTTACAGGCACTAAGGTTTTAACGGCTTACCGCTGGGAAGGTGAAAAAGAACTCCGGCAAACAAATCTCATTCAGACGAAAAAATAATTTGATTTTTACAACGCTGATTTACAATATTTTAAAACGAATTTTAAAAATATTATTTTTTTGTATTGCAGGAAAAAAAAGAAAGTATATATTTGCATCACCTTAACAAAAGCGAACAGCTTGAAAGAAGGAAGTTCTAAAGAGAATTGAAACAAAAATGGTGGCGTAGTTCAGTTGGTTAGAATATCGGCCTGTCACGCCGAGGGTCGCGAGTTCGAGTCTCGTCGTCACCGCAAAAAAGCAGCTCATAAGGGCTGCTTTTTTTGTTTCTTCTAAACTTGAATTGTTTTCAGAATTATGGAATTTACCGTATACATCCTACTGTCAAGTCAACTTTGAAATGTCATTTCGACCTCTGGGAGAAATCTGCTGTGGTTTGCAGATTTCTCATCTTCGTGCCTCAGATTCGAAATGACAGCACTGGACAATATATGTATGACATGACACTACAGAGCCAAAAAGATAATAGTTTTTACATCGGTTCTACTTCCAATTTGAATCAAAGACTTGAATATCACAATTCCGGGAAATCGAGGTATACTTCGAAAAAAATGCCATGAAAAGTTGTTTACACTGAACAATTTGAAACCCGGTCGGAAGCTATCCGAAGAGAGAAATTCCTCAAAAAGCAGAAAAACCATGAATTCTACAAAAAACTTATTGATGAAAAGAAATTAAGGTCGCGGGTTTCCTGAGTAATCGGGATCGTCACCGCAAAACAATAGCAGAAAAGCAGCTCAAAAGGGCTGCTTTTTTTTATGGTTTTAACTTTACTGTTCTCCTCCTTTTTTTGTTTCAATCAGCACAACACCATTTGCTCCCCTTGAGCCATAAACAGAAGTGCTGCCATCTTTTATTACGTTAACACTTTTTACATCAATAGGAGAAAGAGAATGCAGAATATCAGATTCAGCAATAACACCATCTAAAACGATCAAAGCTGCATCGCTTCCTTGAAAAGTCTTGGAACCTCTGATAAATATTTCACCATTTCTGATCTCAACTCCGGGAAAACGACCCGTTAAAAGTTCAGACATATTGTTGTACCTGGTAAAATCGTTTTTATCGAGATTAAGCTGGTTAACCGAAGTGGTCAAATCTTTTTCTGAAACATAGCCATAACCTATGGCATACTCTCGTTGTTTTTCACCAGGTTTCATTCTCAGATTTACCGCCATAAATCTTGTTTTTTCATCCACCTTAACATTTTCATTGTAAAAGCCTTCAGCCCTTATTTTGAGTTTGTCTCCGGTTTCTGTAACCACTGTAAATTTTCCCAGCGAATCGGTGTAAAAAGTCTGGTTTGATTTTTTTGATTCAATTTCCACACCAATCAAAGGAATACTATCCAATGTATGAACTACTCCATGAACAATTTTATCTTGTGCAGTTGTAAACTTTACAAGAAAAAATAGTATTAAAATAAAAATATCAATTCTTTTCATTATTCTAATCTATTAATAGTTTGAATGATATGATACCGAAGAAATTATAACATTTATCATTCAATAAAGTTAAAAAATTGAAATCAATTAATGCTTAAAGCTCATTATCTTTTTTCTGCAATTTTTGATCAAGTACAATAATTTCACCCTTTCCCATAGTAAAATCCGCGTTAACTTCCTCTGCTATAATTTTGCACGAATTGCCAAGTAAAGATTTTATCCTCAATTCTGTTAACTCACCATTTTCCCAGGAAATATCCACTTCGAATCCACCGCGGGCACGCAATCCTTTTACACTTCCTTTTTCCCACTTTGACGGAAGAGCGGGCAAAATCTGCAGCACATCGTTATGACTTTGCAACAGCATTTCAGCAATTCCGGCAGTAGCGCCAAAATTCCCGTCGATTTGAAAAGGCGGATGATTATCGAACAGATTCGGATGAGTAGATTTGGCATAGAGCGCCTGCAGATTTTCGTGTGCTTTTTCGCCATCTTTCAACCGGGCAAAAAAGTTGATGATCCAGGCCCGGCTCCAGCCGGTATGACCGCCACCGTGTTCCAACCGGTATTCAATTGTTTTCCGTGAAGCTTCCAACCATTTTGATTCATCGGGATCAGTAAATTCTTCGCCGGGATAAAGCGCGTACAAATGCGATATGTGACGGTGACCTGGTTCAGCTTCAGACAATTCTTCTGACCACTCCAGAATCCGGCCGTCAGACCCGATTTGCGAAGGGGTAAGCCCGGAAAGCATAGTTTTTAAAGTGTCGGCAAATTCTCCGTCAATACCCAGAATCTCCGATGTTTGAATGCAATTATTAAAAAGTTCCCTGATAATCTGGTGATCCATGGCCGGCCCCATACAAACTGCAGCGGTTTCGCCGTTGGGTGCAATAAATTTATTTTCGGGCGACATGCTTGGCCCCGATATTAGAAGTCCGGTTTCAGGATTCTCCACCAGAAAGTCAACAAAAAACAGTGCAGCATCTTTCAAAACCGGATAAGCTGTTTCGCGCAAAAATTCTTCATCGCCCGTATATTCATAATGTTCCCAAAAATGATCGGAACACCAGGCTGCTCCCATGGGCCACATTCCGTAACCGGTCATCCCAATTGGTTCGGTAAATTTCCAGATATCGGTTGTGTGGTGCGCCACAAAACCACGGCATCCGTAGGTTTCTTCCGCGGTAATCCGGCCGCGTTCACGTAAATCATCCACAAAATTGAAAAAGGGTTGCTGGCATTCCTGCAGATTGGTTACCAAAGCCGGCCAGTAATTCATCTGAATATTGATATTTATGTGGTAATCGGCATTCCATGGCGGCGACAAAGTAGGATCCCAAATTCCCTGAAGGTTGGCGGGCAAATCACCGGAACGCGATGAACTCAGCAATAAATATCTTCCAAACTGAAAATAAAGCTCGGTGAGATGAGAATCGGCTTTGCCGTCTTTTACGCGTTCCAACCTGACATCCGTCGGCAAATTCAGAGTATCAGGCCCGTTCAACTTCAAGGCAACACGATTGAAATAATTTTGATATTCTTCGGTGTGACGCGACTTTAGAACATCGAAAGAGGTTTCGCCTGACTTTTTAATATCATCAGCAGAAACTTGAGTTTCATCTTCTCCCCAATAATCGGTGCGCCCGGAAATTCGGATAGTTACCTCACCGGCATTTTCAACAACCAAAGTATTTTCTGAGGATTTAACAGTTCCGCTTTTTGCATCGACTGCTGCAACCGAAGCAAATTGAGTTCCCCTGCCTTCATGTTCAGCAAAGCCGGTCATTAAAATCCGGTTCTCTCCCACTGACACACTTTCCGCCTCCCCCGGCCTTTCCATTCGTAAAGTAAAATTAAGTTTATCTTTTTCCGATGCTGAAAGTTTTAGCACGATGACTTCGTCGGGGGCAGAAGCAAAGATTTCGCGGGTATATTTTACGCCATCCGATTCAAATTCGGTTTTGGAAACGGCAGTTTCCAGATTGAGTGAACGCCTGTAATTTTCAACTTCTCCTATGCCGTCAAAATCAATGTAAAGATCACCCAAAGTTTGGTAGGTATGTTTACCTCCATCGATGCGGGTACCCATTATTTTTTGCTGCGCCAGATGATCACCCGCGGCATATTTTCCTTCAAAAAGAAGTTGTCTGACATCGTCGAGGTACTCAAGGGCTTCCTGATTTGCCCGGTCGATTGGGCCGCCTGTCCAAACCGATTCTTCGTTCAGTTGAATTCGCTCGGTTTGGATGCCGCCAAAAACCATTGCTCCCAGACGACCGTTTCCAATAGGGAGTGCTTCTACCCACTGCTCAGCCGGTTCGTTATACCATAATTTTAAATTCTGAGTGGAATCTGTTGAAGTGTTGTTACAACTTTGAAAAAACAAAAGAAAAGACGCGAGAATAAAAAAATAATTTCTGGACATTTCAGGTAAGAATTTTAATTGAGTGCCTTAAAATAGAAATTAATTTTGGTTGAAAAAACCGTTAACTGAAAATAATTTACCGGATAAAACAAATGGTTCAAAAACATAATAGCTTTTGAACCATTTGAATAAATCTGTTTGTTCAGAATTTACAGCCCGGAATATTAATCGTCTCCTCCCCTGCGGGTTTCAATAATCACTACACCATTGGCACCGCGCGAACCATAAATTGCCGCACTGCCATCTTTTATTACATTAATACTTTGCACCTGTACCGGAGATATAGAACTCAGCATGCTGCCATCAACAGGCACACCATCAACAACTATTAAAGCAGCGCTACTGCTGTTAATGGAGTTAATTCCACGAATGATGATTTCGCCGTTCGAAACCTGAACGCCTGCAAAACGGCCTTTAATCAGTTCAAAAATATTGGTGTACTGGCTAAAATCAATATCATCTTTGTTAATCTGTGCCAGTGCATTTAATTTTTCACGGTCTGAAACTTTACTGTAACCAATGGCATATTCAACGTTTTTTTCGCCCGGTTTCATTTTCAGGTTTACGGCCATATACCTGGTTTTTTCTTCAACTTTTGCTTTTTCGTTGTAAAAACCCTGTGCTTTAATTCTGATTTTGTCTCCTTCATCAGCCGGCATAAGAAATCTTCCCACCGAATCTGTAAGAACCGTTTGTTTGGTGCTTCTGTTTTGCACTTCGGCATCAATCAGCGGGATACTGTCAAACGTGGTTACAACACCCTGGATTGTCCGATCCTGAGCGCTGGCAAACGATGTCAGCAATACAGCTATCATGGCTGCAAAAAAAATATTTACTTTACTATTCATAATTCTCTCTCTTTCTGTTAGTTGATTTTTTATACAATATAAAATTACAATTATTGTACCATAATTAAATAACTTTGACAGTAATTTAATGCAAACGTTTAATCCTCGTTTGTATGAACTACTTTTTTTATACGGTAGGGTTTTTTTCGTTGCGATTCGAAATAGGTGCGCATTTGCAATTCGGCAATAATTCCAATGGTAATAAACTGAATTCCACCCATTACCAAAAGTATTCCAAGTAAAAGAAGTGGCTTTCCCCAGATATCGTTACCCAAAATTTTCAGCACCAGCATGTATAGATTAATGATGATTCCGACTCCGAAAGTGATAAACCCGAGAGCACCAAAAAGATGCATGGGGCGCTGCAGGTAACTTTTAAAGAAAAGCATCAAAATCAGGTCGCTCATTACACGCGATGTTCGGCTCAGGTTATATTTTGAAGTTCCAAACTTGCGGGGCCGGTGATTGACATCTACCTGGGTGATTCGGGTGGCACCTTCCTGGGTAATTAAAACCGGTATAAACCTGTGAAGTTCTCCGTAAATATGAATGCTTTTAATGGTTTCGCGGGTAAATATTTTGAGGGTGCAGCCCAGGTCTTTCATTTGTGTTCCGGTGGATTTACGAATCATGTAGTTGGCCATTTTTGAAGGCACTTTTCGCAAAAACATCCCGTCTTTCCGGTTGGCACGCACTCCGGCCACCATGTCCCAGTCTTCTTCCTCTATCATTTTTAACATTCGCGGAATATCGGCCGGATCGTTTTGCAAATCGCCATCGATTAAAGCCACATATTCGGCATCGGCCTGATCGATTCCTGCCTGCAAAGCCGAACTCTGACCATAGTTTCTTTTCAGTTCCACAAGAATAAACCGTCCATCATTTATTTTTCGTACTTCAGAACGGGTTTTATCGGTAGAACCATCATCCACAAAAATGGCTTCGAAATCGATTCCTTCAAGGGCACTTTTTATTTGTTCGGAAAGCGGGTTGATGTTTGGCTCTTCATTGTAGACGCAAATTACCAGCGACAGTTTCTTCATTTTGTTTTTCTTTCAGATTTTCAGGAAACCTTTTTTAAAATATTCCGCAAATGTAACCATTTACATTTCAAAAATGGAAGGGTTAACCAGCAGGTTTCATTTTCCAAATTAATGAAATGCGTAAAGTTTTGTAACCCCAACTGCGCAAACTTTGCTGATACTGAATTTTTACAGCTTTATTCCTGAAATCCTTACGTAAATCAAAATTTAACTGCATGGGCCGGTCACGGCGGTTTTTATACCCCGAATAGCCTGACCATGATGCAGAAAGCAACCACTTTTGACTCTCAAAATCAGTTCCAAGTGCATACATCAACGCGTCGTTTTGCAAATTTAGTTCGTCGTTGGTTTGCCAGCTATAAAAACCGATTGCCCCAAACGGACGGAAAAGACCTGTTTGAATTTCACCCAGGTTTTCAGAAAAACTCAAATCGAAAAAGTAGCCGGGACTATCGCTGTAACGGGCTGCCTCCAGTTGATTTCCCGAGGCTGTTTTCAGAGCAACGCGCAGCATTGTGTTGGGAAAGTTACGGTCTTCGGAAATCTGAATCAGGGTACTGAAATAAAAATCGCCAATTGCCAGTCCATTGCCATCTCTGTCGCGGGCAATGCGCTCATTTCTTATTTCATCAGAAAAAGCATAACGCTCCAGAATAACGCCATACATTTCTATGGCAACTTTGTTATTTGCAAACGGGATAAAAATTCCTCCTGAAATATCCTGTGTGGGGTCGCCGGAATGAAAATGATTTGAAAATGTAATTTCAACTTCGGTGGAATCTTCAATAAAACCTTTTTTTACCTGCGGTATCGGCAAAGCATTC
Organism: Tangfeifania sp.; assembly: GCA_035269145.1. Lineage (GTDB taxonomy): Bacteria > Bacteroidota > Bacteroidia > Bacteroidales > Prolixibacteraceae > Tangfeifania. Next base: position 7,990 of record DATFJO010000124.1, read on the forward strand.
GGACCGAGGTAACCGGGAGTAATCTTCATCCAGTTTCGCCAGCCCGGGTCACCGGGTTCCCAGCCATGCAATTCGTTCCACCATTCCATTGAGTCGCCGGCATTTTGTGCTTTCGGAATAAGCGGAAGCAGAAAGAATACGCATATAAATAAAAGGGAACTGAATTTCATGGAACCCGGATTTATGAAACATCCAAAGATAAAAAAACCCCTCAGAAAAATCTGAAGGGCTTTTGGATTTATTATAGTTCCAATTTTTCCCTGATATGTTGCGGAATGGCATCTTTGTGAACCATGATGCACATGGTTTTAAAATTCACATAAGGTTTGGACGCATAAAAATAACCATCGTATTTATTGTAATCGCCCCATGAATTTTTCACTTTATAAAAGGTGTTGCCTTCCTGGTCTTTTGCAATTCCAATAATGTGCATTCCGTGGTCGTCGGTTGTTTGATAATTATCGAATGCAACCTGGCGCATTTCCTGGGTCACTTCCAGTTCGGGAACCGGCTGTTCCAGTTTGTATAATTCCTGTTCCTTTTCCCTTTCAGGAAGTTCTTCCCATCGTGTAATTTCGGCATCGCTCATTTCAATTTCCGGTGCAACCGGCAAAACAGCAACACCTTTGTTGCTCGATTTAAATCCTTTTTCACTTACATCGGCAGCCCAGGCAATGGTAAAACCGTTGGTAAGCGAATAATCGAAAATTTCTTCGAGTTCGTTTACCGGTACATTGTAAACTTCGTCCCAGGCCCAGTTATCTGGTACTTCAAGAATAAACTTCGAATAAAAAGGATGATGAGTGTACGAGGAAATTTCAACATAATCGTCCATATCGAGGCCTACATAATTATCGGCAAAACTATGCGGAGTAAACTGTTCGCCGCCATATTCAAAAGTCCGGGGCAATTCTCCGAGATACGAATTGAGTGTTGAGGTAAAGGCTTCGTGCCAGGCTGTACTGATTTTTCGGTTTTTGTTTTCAACCACTGCATCGACAAAATCACGCAATACGCGATCCATTTCTCCATGAACGTGTTTTTCTTCGCCATATTTCAGGCCGTCGTAAACCAGCTCGGGAACAATACCATATTCCCTGATCATATTGGTTACATCGTGAAAAGCACCGCCGGCAGCAAAATTAAGGTTTCCATGTACCCTGACATGTTTTTTGGCTTTTTCGGAATAAGTATGCCAAACCACAAACATTTCCGAAAGATTCACCTCCGGCTTTCCCAATCGAATCATTTCCGATTCGAGAAATGACAAACCTGAAAATGACCAGCACGTTCCTGAACGGTTTTGATCCTGCACAGGCAGGGCAGGATGTACCAATACATCTTCGAAAACATAACCTTCTTTTTTCTTTTTATCAGCGCCTGGTTCGTCACTCGCAATTGCCTGCACTGAAATGATAACAGCCAAAACAGCAATTGCCAAAATCCTTAATTTCATCTTCATAAAAATTATTATTAATCCCTTCATTAGAATGATTGCCAAAAATAATAAATCTAATTTCTTAACAAAAATTTTACGATTTAGAAACATTAAGAATTGTGAAAAATTCTAAAAATCTAAAAAAGTTAAATTCATTTCTTAGCCGGATTTCAAAACTTCATCATGTCTGAAACAACTCACCAGGTGATCGTTTACCATTCCGGTTGCCTGCATATGTGCATAAACCACAGTAGAGCCGATGAATTTAAACCCCCGTTTTTTCAGGTCGGCAGAAATGTTATCAGAAAGTGAAGTTTTTGCAGGTAGTTCATTCATTGACTTAAACGTATTAATCATTGGCTTATAGTTTACAAATTTCCAAATGTACTTATCAAAACTCCCAAATTCATTTTGCACCTCCAAAAAGCGCTGTGCATTATTTACAGTAGCGGCAATTTTCAACTTGTTGCGAATGATGTCTTTATTCTGTAACAGTTCATTCACCTTTTCATCACCGTATTTTGCAACCTTTACCGGGTTAAACTGGTCGAATGCTTTCCGAAAAGCTTCTCTTTTATTAAGGACAATTTGCCAGCTTAGCCCTGCCTGGAATCCTTCCAACACCAGGAATTCAAATAATTTTTGATCATCGTGAAGCGGTACAGCCCACTCTTCATCGTGGTATTTCATCATAACTTCACTGGAAGTACTCCAGTCACATCGTTGTTTCATTTCATAAAAATTAGGCGAAAAAGTTAAATAAAATTAATGAAACCGTCGCCTGTTTCCATTTAGTATTATTTTTGTTGGTCGAGGAAAAGAAAATGAAAAAACAAACCTTAGTCATACTTTTGCTGATTTCGTCTGTTTTTATGGCCGAAGCACAGCTCAATATCAACCATTACATACGGGTTGGGCGCACACGGATTTCCATAGAAAATTACACCGGTGCCATCGAGTATTTCAACATTGTTATAAAATTCAAACCTCATCTTCCGGAAGCATATTTTTACAGGGGCGTTGCCAAACACCAGTTGGAAGACTTCCGGGGAGCGATTATCGATTACAACAAAGCAATAGAAATAAAGCCTTATTATCCGCAGGCCTATATGAACCGCGGGATGGCTTACCACAACCTGGAAGATTACGATAAAGCAATTGAGGATTACAACCGGGGGCTGGAGTTCGACCCGGACAACGAAAATCTTTATAACAACCGGGGAATTGCAAAATTGTCGCAGGAAAATGTGGAGGGTGCCATTGAAGACTACAACAAAGCGCTGGAAATAAATCCAAAGTCGACAAATGCCTTAATGAACCGGAGCAATGCAAAAATTGTCATGGGAAATACCGAAGGCGCCATTCGTGATTTAAACCAGGTTATTATTAACCGCCCGCACTTTGCAGGCGCCTACCTGAATCGCGGGCTGGCACGCTTTGAAATGGAAGATTACGCATCGGCATTGCGCGACTATGATCAGTGTATCAAACTCGATCCGCAAAATGCACTGGCTTTCAATAACCGCGGAATTGTAAAACACAAACTGGAAGATTATGCCGGTGCAATTATGGACTACAACATGGCTCTTCGGTTAAACCCGGAAATGGCAAGCGCTTATTTCAACCGGGCAATGGCACGTGAAATCCTCGAACGTCCGGGATTTGAAACCGATTACAAAGTGGCAGCACGGTTAAATCCGAAGTTCGATTTGGAAAGCCGGCGTTTGGATGCACAGCAACTTGCCCAAAATCAGCAAAGTCAGCAGGGAAAAGGTTCCGGTTCAGGAAGTCAGGGGCAAAGCGCTGCCAATCAGAATACCTCTCAGCAAAAAAACCAGGGAGCAACAGCTCAGGCCAGTAACAGCAACAACGATGAAGAAGAAAAAGAGGAACAACAGCGAAACCGCCGCCGCCCGAACCTTATTATTGAAGATACCCGAGACTTGCCTTCTGAAAATGAAGAAGAAGTTGATGACGGACGAATTCAGAACCAGAATATTATCATCGACCTGCAACCCATTTTTATTGTTTCAGCATTTGAGAAAAATTCGGTGGATTACAGCCGCTTTCAGTATTACAATATGGCAATCGACGAACTGAATGCGCAGAACAATTATAACCCGCTGCTTTCCATCACCAACAAACCCGCAAAACAATACAAAGAAGTTTTCGAAAACTTTGTGCTCTATTTCAACGCCCGGCTCGAAATCAGCCAAAACAGCCACAATTACCTGAACCGTGGAATTTTTTACAGCCTTACCGGAAACTACAATGCTGCGCTCGATGATTTAAACCAGGCTGTTTCGATGAATGACGATCAGGCCATTGCGTATTTTTCAAGAGGAAACACACGCTACAAAATGCTTGAAGAAATTGAGCTGGCGCAACCAAGCACCGATGATGTTACTGTTCCGCTTGAGAATTCAAATTCAGATGAATTGAGCGACAACCTTGTATTAATGCCTGAATACCAGAAGATACTGGATGATTATGAAACTCTTCTTTACCTGAAACCAAAATTCTTTTTCGGTTATTACAACCGGGCTTATATGAAATTGCGTCTCAGGGAATACAAAAGCGCCATCGAAGATTTGAATATGGCCATTGAACTGGAGCCGGAATTTGCAGAAGCCTATTTTAACCGGGGTCTTACCAAAATCTTTTTAAACGATATTGAAGGCGGTGCACTCGACCTGAGCCGTGCCGGGGAATTGGGAATTCACGGGGCTTACAACATTATTAAACGCTATTGCAATTAGGTTACTGTCATTTGCAAAAGAATTTAAAAGGTGATAATCGCTACAGGATTATCACCTTTTAAAAATTTATCCGGAAGTATTATTCCTCAGCAACCGACTGCGCATCGACAACAGCAATTGCTACCATGTTTATAATTTCGCGGACTGAACTGTCGCGCTGAAGAATGTGCACCGGTTTTTTCATTCCCATCAGCACCGGGCCAATTGCTTCGGCAGTTCCCAGCGACTGTAATACTTTATAAGTAATGTTTCCCGAACTCAGGTTCGGAAAAATCAAGGTATTGGCATCGTGATCTTTCAGCTTGTTAAACGGGTAACGCTTGTACCGAAGCTCGCCGTTCAATGCGTAATTTGCCTGCATTTCACCGTCCACCATCAAATCGGGATATTTTTCATGCAACATCTGCACAGCCTCTTTTACCCTGACCGGACTTCCCAAACCTTTAAAAGCGCCAAAATTCGAATAGGAAAGCAAAGCGATTTTGGGCTCGATGTTAAACCGTCTTACTTCGTTGGCTGTCAGCACAGTAGTGTCAAAAAGCGTTTGTGGTGCCGGATTCATATTTACTGTTGTATCTGCCAAAAATATCGGGCCGCGTTTGGTATTCATAATGTACATTCCTGCAATGTGGTTGGCTTCTTCTTTAACGCCAATTACCTGCAGAGCCGGACGGATTGTATCGGCATATTTTCGCGAAAAGCCTGAAATAAACGCATCGGCCTCGCCGCTTTCCACCATTAAAGCCCCAAAATAATCCCGGTTATAAGTTTTTTCCACCGCTTCATCGTAAGTCATTCCTTTGCGCTTACGTTTTTCATAAAGCAACTTGGCAAATTTATGCCGCAGGTCGTCGGAAACGCCATTATAAGTATCGATAACCGGAACATTTTCCAGTTGCAACTGGTTTTCTGAAATAAGTGATTTTATCTTCTTCTCATCGCCAAGCAAAATGGGTTTGGCTATTCCTTCATTTATCACAAACTGAACTGCTTTCAATACCCTGAAGTTATTTCCTTCAGCAAAAACTACCCGCTTAGGATCATGTCGGGCTTTATTGCGGATGGTCATCACCAGTTTATTGTTGATTCCCATTCTGGAAGTGAGTTCGTTTTTATAAGCCGTCCAGTTTTTAATAGGTTTACGGGCAACGCCGGTATTCATTGCAGCTTTGGCAACGGCTGTCGAAACCGTGGTAATCAATCGCGGATCGAGCGGTTTTGGAATGATGTATTCTTTCCCGAAAACAATGTTTTGTTTGTTGTAGGCCCGGGCCACCATTTCCGGAACCGGTTCTTTGGCCAACCCGGCCAGAGCTTTGGCAGCAGCAATTTTCATCTCCTCATTTATATGCGTTGCCCTCACATCGAGCGCTCCCCTGAAAATAAACGGAAATCCCAGCACATTATTCACCTGGTTCGGATAATCACTTCTGCCGGTTGCCATAATAATATCGTCACGCACAGACAAAGCCTCATCGTAAGAAATTTCAGGATTTGGATTGGCCATGGCAAAAACAATGGGATTGTCAGCCATCGATTTTATCATTTTTTTAGAAACAAGCCCCCCCTTTGAAAGTCCCAGAAAAACATCGGCACCAACCAGTGCTTCTTCCAGCGTATTCAGTTTTCTTTTTGTAACAAACTCCTGTTTGTATTTATTCAAATCAGTGCGCGATTCATTCAGAACTCCTTTACTGTCGCACATAACAACATTTTGAGGTTTAACGCCCATACTGATATATAACTTCGAGCAGGAAATTGCACCCGCACCGGCACCGCATACCACAACTTTAATTTCTTCAATGGATTTTCCATTTAATTTTAATGCATTTATCAATCCGGCGGCCGAAATTATGGCTGTTCCGTGCTGGTCGTCATGAAAAACAGGAATTCCCAGTTCATTCTTCAGGGCTTCCTCGATTTCGAAACATTCAGGCGCTTTAATGTCTTCCAGGTTAATTCCGCCAAAAGTAGGAGAAATGGCCTTTACGTGCTCAATAAATTTTTTCGGATCTTTTTCATCCACCTCAATATCGAAAACATCCACATCGGCAAATATTTTAAATAAAAGTCCTTTGCCTTCCATCACGGGTTTTCCGGCTTCCGGCCCAATGTCGCCAAGCCCCAGAACGGCTGTTCCGTTGGAAATAACTGCAACCAGGTTTCCCTTTGCAGTGTACTTGTAAACATCTTCCTTGTTTTTCTCGATTTCGAGACAGGGCTGCGCAACTCCCGGAGTGTAAGCAAGCGACAAATCATACTGGGTGTTGTGCGGTTTTGTAGGTACAACTTCAATTTTACCCGGACGATCTTTCTGATGATAATTTAATGCATCGATACGGCTTATTTTTGGCATAGCAAGATAAATTTTGATTTTTTATAAAGGTAAAAAAAATTGGGGATGGGAAAGGAGGATATTTGTCAATTTTGGGAAGATTTATTGAATGATCTCTTTACTCCAATTGGTTTAATTTAAATACCTTTATTATTAATTTGAATTAGTCATGAATATTAATAATTTATTGATGCTTAGTGTTTTGTGGCTAAATTATAATTGCCACCCACGAAATGATGCCTTCGGAAAAAGGCTCAAAGGAACATAGAACTCACAAAGTTTAGGAATTAATGAGGCTAAAATATCTAATTGAAACATTATAATTAATTTTGATTTTTTGAAAAATGTAAGTTATGAAAGAACAATATATAACCGACACAAAAGGAAGAAAAGTAAGTGTGGTCTTGCCCATTAAGGTTTACCGTGAAATGCTGAAGAAAATGGAAGAGTTGGAGGATGTAAGGGCCTATGAAGCATCCGTATCTGAAAAAGAAGAACCAATTACTGCAGAAGAAGCATTCGCCGAAATAGAAGCAAAGCGAAATTACTTATAGACCGAAATACAATATTTGCACTGTCCGTTTTATTCCATTTTCCCAAAAATTTCAACCAAAACTTTTCTCCTGAAATCAAAAATTTCTTTGAGTTGTTTTTTAATGAGCACCGCGTTGGCAATAGAACCTAAAAATCCCATGGGAGGCTTGTACGATACAATATCGGTCATAAGCACACCGCCTTCAATCGGCTCAATTTTATGCTCGTGATGCCACATCGAATAAGGTCCGCTGCGTTGTTCGTCTACAAAATATTCCTTTTCTTTCACATGGGTAATTTCAGTTACCCAGTTCATTTTAATGCCCAAAACCGGGCTCACTTTGTAAGTGATAATCATTCCGGGGTACATTTTTTCGCCGGCATGTTTCGAAGTGATATCAAACCCCATGTAGGATGGTGTAATCTT
>DATFJO010000125.1:0-5215 GCA_035269145.1 Tangfeifania sp.
CCAGTCGTTTTGATCCCAACTTCGTCCAAGTACCCACTCGCCGCCAAATTTTTTATGGTGCTCCTGTAAAACCTTATAAATTTCATCGGGGCTTTCAGTACCGCGCAAATCGGCATATTGCATCAGGTTATTTCCGTAGCCGTTGAAATGGGCGTGGGCATCGTTAAATCCGGGGTAAATAAATTTTCCTTCTGCATTCAAAATAATATCAGAACTGTATGCTGACTGAATTTCTTCATCAGTGCCTGTTGCAACCACTTTTCCCTCTGAAACAGCAAAACTCTGCACCAGTGAAAAATCTCCGTCTACTGTGTAAACATTGGCATTTCTCACAATTAAATCTGTTTTATCTTTATTACATCCTGCCATGGCAACCATCAAAAAAAATAAAATAACTAAAACCGGTATTTTTTTCATCTTACATCCTGTCTTTTTTCAAAATGACACAAATATAGATTTAATTCATCAGATATCAGGTCTGGTTTTTATCCATTCCGAACCGGTATATTTAGTTGATATTTATCAACTTCCGAATTTATTTTCAGAAATTTATATACATCGGCTTAATATTTTATAATTTAGCCCTTCGAAATTTCAAAAAAAGGCAGAAATGTTCACATTCGGCATGTTTACCACACATATTCCCTACATTGCGCTGGTGGCGTTCTATGCCTATTTTTTGCTTTTTGGAATGGAAAAGGCTTCGAAAGGAGAAATTGTTGCAGACAGCAAAAATCCATTCATTTACGAAGTTAAAATATCGGAATGTTTCGACACAAACAACTCCGGCTGCTATTATTATCAAACCACAGATTTATTCGCTGAGCGCGCAATATCTGAAGACTTTATTTTCAAAAGAAAAATTAGCCGAAAGGCTTTTACAGATAATCTGCATTATCGGTTTTATTTCTCACCAACTACTTCCAACAGGCCGCCACCGGTTTTAAGTTAATATTCCATTCATCCGGAATGAATTCCAGTCTGAAGGACTTTTCGTTTTCACATTTTCTTCAACAAAACAGATTTTACGAATGTTGTGAAGACAAAGAGTTAACACTAAAAGGTTATAAATTTCTTAGTTAACCAATTCGAAAAAATTAATTTATGATAGGCCTGATTGGCATCAGCCATAAAACATCTCCCCTGGAAATCAGGGAAAAATTTGCAGTTTCGAAAGATGAAATCGTTCCTTTTTCTGAAATGCTGCAAAAAGAAACAGGTATTTCAGACATTGTTGTACTCTCAACCTGTAACCGTACTGAGATTTACTTTTCACAAAATAAACACGATTTTCACCTTGCAGCAAAGCTGGTTTACAAAACGCTGAAACAATTTAAAGGTATCGGTGAAAAATACTGGCACACATTTTACAGTCACTCAAAATCAGACGCAGTAAGGCATCTTTTCGAGGTAGCATCCGGAATCGATTCCATGATTATCGGCGAGGATCAAATCATCGGTCAAATAAAAGATGCTTATGTTTTCTGCACGGAAGAAGCATTGACCGATGCAGTTTTGATGCGGCTGTTTCAAAAATCATTTGAAGCCAGTAAAAGGGTCCGCAGCGAAACAGAAATTAAAATGGGAACTGCTTCGGTAAGCAGCGCCGCCGTGCAAAAATGCACGACTCTGTTTGATAAACTTTCCGACAAGCGTGTGTTACTCATTGGCGCCGGAGAAACCGGAAGTCTTGTTTTACAAAACCTCCATAAAAACGGTGTTTACCGGATTGCTTTGACAAACCGGACCCAGAAAAAAGCCGAGAAGCTGGCGGAAAAACATCACTGTACGCCTTTACCTTTTGAGCACATGCCACCTCATTTGTATCTTTATGATATTGTAATTGTGGCCACCGGTTCAAAAGTTCCGCTTGTTACAACCGAAATGGCCAGAGAATCAGCAGAAAAAAGAGAAGGCAGGAAACAGGTTTACATCGATATTTCAGTGCCACGAAACATTGAAAAAGACATTGAAGGAGTGGAAAATGTCAATTTATATACCATTGATGATTTGGATAAAATTGTGAATTCGACCATGCAAAAACGCAAAAAATGCGTCGATTCAGCCAACCTGATTCTCGATGAAATGGTTGATGATTTTGATGAATGGCTTGCCAGTCGTTCGTTGCGACCAGCAATTAAAGCCATCACCTACAATATGGCAAAAGTAACCAAACAGGAACTTTCGGGATACAACAAAGTTAATTCAGAAGATATGCAAATGGCTATCCAGGATTTTTCGAAACACCTTACCCAAAAATATACCCGGATGTTTATTAAAAACCTGAAAGAAATGACAGCCAACGGCAAGAATACTGAAGCGCTTGACATTGTAAACGATCTTTTTAGCATTAGCGAAGATTAAACTGCACAAAAAAACATGAACAAAAATACCATTCGCATTGGCACACGTGGAAGTCAACTTGCACTTTACCAGGCCAAAAGAACCCAAAAAGAGCTGGTTGAAAAATTCCCGGATGTGTCGGTGGAAATCGAAGTAATAAAAACCAAAGGCGATAAAATACTCGATGTGGCCCTTTCGAAAATCGGCGATAAAGGATTGTTTACCAAAGAAATTGAAAACGCCCTGCTGGAAGGAACAGTAGACATTGCTGTACACAGTTTAAAAGATCTTCCAACCGTTTTACCGGATGGTTTAAAACTGGGCGCCGTGCTTGAAAGAGGTGAATACCGTGATGCACTGGTAAGCAAAGACGGGCGGAAACTCAGCGAACTTACTCCCGGCGATACGATTGCCACATCGAGCCTGCGAAGAAAAGCGGGATTGCTTAAAATCAACAAAGATTTTAAAATTGTAGATATCCGTGGAAATGTGAACACCCGTCTGCGGAAAATGGAAGAAGGCCACTGCGACGCCATGCTTATGGCAGCAGCCGGTTTGCAGCGTCTGGAACTCGACCATTACATTACTGAAATTCTCGAACCGGATGTACTCATTCCGGCCACCAGCCAGGGAGTGATTGCCATTGAGTCGCGAACAGGAGATGTTCGCATTGACGGTTACCTGGAAGAAATTAACCATGCTGCTACCTGGAATGCCATTGAAGCCGAACGTGCATTTTTACATGCCATCGAGGGCGGCTGCCAGGTGCCGGTAGGTTGTTTTACCCGTTTTGAAAACGACGCTTTTACCATTACCGGGTTTGTGGCCTCGGTTGACGGAGCACAATTTCTGATTGACGAAGAAACCGGAACCACTGAAACGGCACACGAAACAGGTAAAAAATTGGCAGAAAAACTACGCGGGAAAGGGGCTGCCAAAATTCTGGCAAACATCAGAAAATAATCATGTACCTTCCGCTAAAAAATAAGCTGTTTATATCAACGCGTCCGGCAGGCCGTTCAGATGAAATGAAACGTCTGCTTGAAAACGCCGGAGCGGAGTTGCTGGAAATGCCGCTGATTAAAACCGAGCCACTTGCTGTTTCAGCAGAAGAAAAAAAGTCAATTGCAAATATCGACTATTTTGGCTGGCTCATTCTTACCAGTGCCAACGGCGTACACTATTTTTTTGAAAAATTCACTAACCTTTCAACAAAAAAGAAACTGCCAAACCAACTCAAAATAGGGGTTATTGGAAACAAAACGCAAAAAAAGCTGGAAGAATATGGCTACTCCCCCGATTTCATAAATCCCGGAAATACTGCTGAAGATTTTTCAGATGCATTTTTGAAACATCTTCGAAAAGAAAAACAACAACCGAATATATTACTGGCGCTTGGTAAACTGGCACGCACGGTAATTCAGGAACAGCTAAAAAATACTGCCAACTGCATCCGGATTGATTTTTATACCACGGTTATTCCGGAATCGGTTGATCCCAATATTTTGAAACAAATTGAGGAGGACCGGTATGAAATGCTTATTTTTACAAGTCCTTCGGGAATCAAAAACTTCCTGAAAATTAGCGGTGTCAAACAACCGGAAAAACTCCGCATTGCCTGCATCGGGGAGATAACGGCAAACGCTGCAAAAAAGAACGGAATTGAACCGCTGGTAATTGCTGAAAAAGCTTCGGCAAAAGGGCTTACAGATTCGATAATAAATTATTACAATTAGAAATCAAAAAAAATACAACTATGCAATTTCCTGTTACACGACTTCGCCGACTACGCAAAAATGCCGCCATTCGCAACATGGTGCGCGAAACAATACTGACCCGCAACGACCTCATTATGCCGCTGTTTGTGTGCCCGGGAGAAGGCGTTGAAAACAAAATTTCATCTATGCCGGGGAATTCGCAATTTTCGGTTGATTTGCTGGTTAAAAGATGCCGGGAATTGTACGACAAAGGAGTGCAGTCGGTTTTGCTGTTTGGGATTCCGGAATCGAAGGATGAAACCGGTGAAGTAGCCTGCCAGCACAACGGAATCGTTCAGCAGGCAGTCCGCGCACTCAAGAAAGAAGTGCCGGAACTCTATCTTATTGCCGACATTTGTAACTGCGAATACACCAAGCATGGGCACTGCGGAACCATTGTAGATGGAGATGTGGACAATGACCTGACAATCGATACGCTGGCCAAACAATCGGTTTCGCTGGCCGAAGCCGGAGTGGACATGGTGGCGCCCAGCGATATGATGGACGGACGGGTTGGAGCCATTCGCACCGCGCTCGACCAAAATGGATTTAAAGATGTGCCGATTATGGCTTATTCAGCAAAATATTCATCGGCTTTTTACGGTCCCTTCCGCGAGGCGGCTGAAAGTGCGCCGCAGTTTGGCGACCGCAAAACCTACCAGATGGACCCGGCAAACGGCGACGAAGCGCTGCGCGAAGTGGAACTCGATATTCAGGAAGGCGCCGACATTGTGATGGTGAAACCCGCACTCAACTACATGGATATTATTCAGAGTGTGAAAGCCAACTTCAATGTTCCGGTGGCGGCTTACAATGTGAGCGGCGAATTTTCCATGGTGAAAGCGGCCGCAGAAAAAGGCTGGATCGATGAAAAACGAATCGTACTTGAATTGCTTACCGGCCTGAAACGCGCCGGAGCAGATATCATTATCTCGTATCATACGCAGGATATTATTGAGGAATTAGCCCCCTAAATCCCCCGAAAGGGGACTTTCCCCGCCTTCTGCGGGATCTAAATAGGAATAAAATCCTGAAAGGATGAAACAAAAAATAGCCGTAGGTGCAACCTACGGTGAAATAAAGCAAGCAAACTGAACCCCGAAGTGGGTTCAACA
>DATFJO010000126.1:0-9280 GCA_035269145.1 Tangfeifania sp.
CATGAGTTTATATGGTAAACTCAAAATTCCTAAAACTAATGTGGCAATAACACTTTTAATCTTTTCCATTTTTGTAAACAATATTTGATTTAACCTCACTATTATAATTTCTCTTTTATCTCACGCTGCAATTTTAGTGCATTTGTATAAAACGGATTTATTTGCAATAACCTTTCCAAAACTTTATCCGCTTCCTCAAATTGCTCTTCATTGTAAAAATATTGGGCTTCCAGCATATAAAAAGGCTCGTAATATGGATGTAACTTTTTACCCTTTTCAATGTAAGCCTGAAATTCGACAATGTTCCCCGACTTTAAACCGGCTTTTGCCATTTGCACATACAGCCATACATTTTTGGGATCTTGCTGAACGGCCTGTTGCAGCAAATCTTTACCGGCAACTATATTTCCATTTTCAATTTCAGAAATTCCTCTGAAATCTTTCAAATCATTTCGTTTCAAAACAACGGTTAGTGGGTTCCCTTTGTGGTAAAAGGTTTTTATAATTTCAGCCGATTGCCAGTTGTTATTTTTCAATAAAAAAGGATGAAGATAATTCACACCAAAAATTGCATAGTCCCATTTTTTTGAACTTCGTTCCAAATAGCGTGAATAAATTACTTCAATATTCTGAAAATCTTCAAAATAATTAACCAGGTTGCAATTCATTGCCACTGTAATATTTTCGTTGCCGGCCAAACCGGCCAGGTAATTTGCAGGTTCTTTTATTCCATGAAAATAATAATCATACTCATAATCAGACCAGGCACGTTTATTTCCACCTGAAACTGAATTGAAATAGACATAATCGACCGGAAAAGTAGTTGCCTGATGCTTTAGCGGGAGAAAAGTTAGGAACATAAAAACAGCAGCAACCGGATAAGTAAAATTTTTATTTCTATGTGAAATCCATTGTATCGTTTTTCCGGTTCCGATTGCCGAAAGTATTCCCAATAACGGAAGTGTGAATAACATTTGCCTGACTCCGCTGTACAAATTAGAGTCGATAATAATTACATAAACCAGTGGAAAAAGAAAAGCAAATGTTACGAAACCAATCAAAAGATGGTTATCTGAAATTTTACTTTTCTGAACAATAAACCGGAAAGCAAATACCAGAAAAAGCAAAAATCCGAGCATTACATATTCAGGAGTTGAAATAAAAAACCATTGCGCCAAATAATACCACGGAAGCAGAGTACTCCAGACCAGTTCACCCTCAAAAATCTGCCGGATGCTTACTTTGTAATGCTCCATAACCCGGAGACTTTCCAGCGGATTCGAAAAAACGTCTTGCAAGGCATAGGGCCAAAACAGCAATCCGGCAAAATAACCGATAAGCACGATTACTATTCCCTGGCCCGTTAGCCTGACAAGAACGGGTTTAGTTGAAACTACTTTTAGGTAAAAAGGCTTCAAAATAAAAAACATAAACATCCCCAGCGCCAGGTACGCAAACAGGATAAAACCTCCGGCCCTTACCGAAACGGTAAAAGCAATGGCCAATCCAAGTAAAATTGCTGTACGCCAGCGCGGACGGGGTATTTCTTTTAAAAACTGAATAATCATCAAAAGTCCGGCAACATAACCGGTGGCAAAAGGTATATCTTTCAGGTTCCCGAATGCCTGCCCGAACAAACGGGGCATTAATAAAAGCGACAGAACCGTTAAAACTGAAAAGGCATAAGAACCTGTCAGTTTACGTGCCAACAATCCTGAAAAAAGCAGCAGCAGCCAGAAAAACAATGCCCCTGTAAAATGCCTAATTAGAAATTCATCTTCAATATTAAAAACCCGGTTAATTAATGCAGTGAAATTGTCAACTGATTGTCCGTAGTATTTCAGGTTCGACTTTGGTGTATCGAGGCAGGATTGATCTTCGCCACCTGTAAAATACCAGTTAACTACTTTTTTTGCGTGCGGATAGTGTAATTGTTCATCCACATTTACTGCGGCTTTTGGTGCTAAAACAGCAAGAAGTATTGCAGCCAATATCAGTGTAATTGCAAAACCAATCAGCGCAGATGATATGTGGAGTGATCTATTCATACACTTTTTGAACAAAGTAAAGTGGCCTGCCCTGAACTTCTTTAAATATACGGTAAACATATTCTCCGATCAATCCCAAAAAAGTGAGCTGAACCGAACCAAAAAAACTGATTGCCAGAAACATGGAAGACCAGCCAATGGGTGCCCATCCCAGGAATTTTGATACCAGTGTGTAAATAATGGCCATAAGAAAAATAAATATTCCAAGCATACCCAAATAGAGACAGGCACGTATCGGCCATTTCGAAAATGAATAAATGGCATCGGCGGCCAGCGAGAACAGTTTTTGCCGGCTCATTTTTGCTTCGCCCTCCAACCGGTCGGGACGATCGTACATCACAAATTCATGTTTAAATCCAATAAAATTGCGGATTCCGGGCAGGTAACGGTTTCGCTCAGAAAACTGAAGCATGGCGTTGTGTGCTTTCTTATTCAGGATACAAAAATTTCCCGCCTGTTCAACTTGATTTCCTTCCGAAACCTTATCAAAAATACGATGGAAAATATTGATGTATATTTTTTTTGAGTAAGGTTCATTCCGGCTTTCGCGAACCGCAGTAACGATGTCGGCACCGGTTGCCTGCATTTTTTCAAACAATACCGGAATCAATTCCGGAGGGTCCTGAAAATCGCCATCCATGATAACTACATACTCACCGGCGGCATAATCCAAACCTGCGGTCATTGCAGGTTGCAGCCCAAAATTACGGGAAAGTGAAACAATCTTTACCACATCTCTTTCCTGCCTGATTTCTACCAGCCTCCGCAACGTAGAATCGGTACTTCCGTCGTCTACACAAATTACCTCATACGTCTCGCCGATCTTTTCCAACGACAGAAAAACTTCATCGAGTAACCGGCTTACCAATTGTTCTTCATTTAATAATGGGATGACGACAGATATCATAACTAATTCTCTTTAAATTTTGTGTTGCGTTCCGGGCAAAGGCACAGGAAATTCCAGATTCACCGGTCCCATTTCATATTTTTCAGGTCCAAATCGTTCGTTTGAGTCAAGCATTTCCTGCCAGGTAACTTTCCGGCCAGTATAAGCAGCAGTTCGCCCTAAAATTGCAGTTAAGGTTGAAATGGCTGTTCGCTCAGCTTCAACATAAGGCTGGTTGGTGCGAATTGCAGTAACCAAATGAATATGCTCCTGAACGTAAGGAGAAACCTTAACAATTTCCGTTGATTTGCCATCCCTGTTTTTGGGATACTGATACTGCCATTTAACAGTTCCATCAGGATAATAAATGGTATTTTTACAATTTGTGTATCCTTCAGTTCCCATAACCTGCTCGCCGAGAGTATTCTCACAACCATCAATCTGACGCGACATGCTGTGCGATGAAACCCCGTTGCCGTAATCAAAATCAACGCTGAAAAAATCATATTGATCACCCGTAAGTCTGCGGGCCCGGCCTCCGAACCCAATAGCGCTTTGGGGAAGTTTTCCCATAAACCAGTTTACAACATCAATATTGTGGATGTGCGTGTCGAGAAAATGGTCGCCGCTTAACCAGCAGAAATTATTCCAGTTGCGCAACATGTATTCCATATCGCTCCAGTTTTGTTTGCGGGTCCGAAACCAAACATGAGACTGAAGCCACCAGGCTTTAGCCGAAGTAATTTCGCCGATTGCCCCGGAAGCTATTTTCCTGAAAGTTTCAAGGTAATCGCGCTGATGCCTGCGCTGGGTGCCGGTAATAATAGTCAGGCCTTTTTCTTCAGCGGCCCGGGAAGTAGCTATTATTTGACGAACACCAACAGGATCGACAGCGGCTGGCTTCTCCATAAATACATTTTTCCCGGCCTGAATCGCTGCCTCCAGGTGAGAGGGCCTGAAGTGAGGCGGAGTAGCAAGAATAACAACATCCAAATCCAGGTCCAGCAATTTTTTATAGGCATCAAATCCTGAAAAACAATTTTTTACAGGAACCGTAATATTTTGTTTTTTGAGTTTAGCATGGCATTCCCATACTTTATCCTCAAAAACATCACCCAAAGAGGTCAGTTCCAAATCATCTCCTGCTGCTAAAAAATTAAGGGCCGCTCCGGTACCCCGGTTGCCACAGCCAATCAGTCCCGCTTTTAACTTTTTACCGTCGGGGGCTTTATCATGAACAGAGGGGAAATCATAATCAACTGTTTTTGTATTTTTGACACAAGAAGTGAATGCACTCATCCCGGCAATACCGGCAGCTCCCAAAACAGCCGATTTCTCCAAAAAATTGCGCCGGGAAAGTTGATTCTTTTCCATTATAGTTTTAAAATTTTTACCGTGTAAACTGAGCATCACTTTCAGAATGTAATACAATGATACGCGCGCGTACTTAGCTACTCATTAACTATTTGGATAATTAGACATTAGCAATGCATTAACAACGAATTAATTTATATTTTAAAAATTTGATTTATATTTAATTAAGACAATTGAAACTTTTCTTAAAAAATGTAAAATGCATATAAAAAACAGTCGGACTTAAAGAAAATAATAAAAAATTAAGTATGTTTGGTTCATTAATTTTGAATGAATCGCATTGTGAGATTTGTATTAAAGTACATACAATTATTGTTTGCAGTCTGTTTGATTTTATCAACCGGAAAAATTGATGCCAAGGAATTTACAGAAACCACATTTTTAATTGCAGAAATAGATGCGGACAATATAAACAATCAACAATTATGGAATTTCCTGGGTTCGAATAACAGAACAGGTGTTGAAGTTGATTTGGCCTTTAAAAACAATGATTTTTTTATTGCAGGCACGAACCTGAAACTTGAGGAACTGCTCGGTAAGATCCATCAAACAACTGAAAATGATTCTTCCAAGGTTTTTCCTGTTTTCTTTCACATAGAGAAAAAACCGGAAGTGCTTGATTCGATCATCCGGGAGTCTTTACTGTCGCAGAATATTTTCCACCTGCCCCGTGGAGAAGCCTGGCCTCCAATTGATTATTTGATTCAGGCGGACAGGAGAATTTTATTTTTTGTTTCCGGAGATTTTGAAAATCGGAGCCAGATGCTGCATAAAACAGAAAATTACGCATTAAAAATTTCATCTGACGATTTTGCCGGCATCAATTCATACAGCTTTGGAAACAGAGAAATAAACCTGGAGCTTCTAATTGTTGACGAATTTGAAAAACTTCCGACCCAAACTCCGCCAAACAGTCAAAGCAGAAACCTGGTGCCCGATTATATAAATTTTCTCCTCGGTAACTGGACCAAATTCGGGAAACGTCCCAATTTCATTTTTGCCGGTAAAAACATATTAAATTTCGATTTTATTTTATCCCAATTACAATCATTTACCTGGATCAACGGCACCGTAAAAACAGGAGGAAAGATGATAGAAAAAGTATACTGGCGCAGTCAGGATGTTGCAGTCACCGGCGGTCAATTCAGCTTTCCTTACCGCGGAGGAGAAGAAATATCGATTGCGCCTTTTGCACCAGGTTACAGCATGACGCCCGAACACATAATTGTGACGGGTGAAATGGAAGTGCCTGAAAATTACTCAATTATTGCCACACCTCTTGAACTGGGAAACGGACTGAAGGGAAGTTTTCATTTTGAAAATTCAATAAATGACGA
Organism: Tangfeifania sp.; assembly: GCA_035269145.1. Classification (GTDB taxonomy): domain Bacteria; phylum Bacteroidota; class Bacteroidia; order Bacteroidales; family Prolixibacteraceae; genus Tangfeifania. The sequence goes on from DATFJO010000126.1 coordinate 5,646, forward strand.
ACTGCAACCGGAAAAAATATTTAACGGAAAAAATCTTACTTTTACCCGGGATATTGAACGCGGTACTGTTTTGAAACTTCCGGACAATGCAAGCGTAAACCTTGGCCCTCCCGAAAATTACGGACTCCGGAACAACAGCTTTACGGTGAGTTGTTTTGTGAAATTCAACGAGATACCGGAATATGGCGATAATGCAATACTGGGCAATTATGAAAGTGAATACCGCCGGGGGCTGCACCTGATTTTGCGGTCGGGCCACCCCTATTTTGGTCTGTGGGCCAACGATTATGTTTCGGATATAAAGCTGAAACCCAACTTATGGTATCATCTTGTTTGGCGCTATATTCTCGAGACCGGGGAACAGGCCATTTTTTTAAACGGTAAAAACATTGGAAGTTCTACCGGGCATCCACCGTTTTCGGGAACTGGAGATATTCACCTCGGCAGTGCGCTTTCGCAGGGAGCAAGCCTGCGGGGCTACATCGACGATTTACATTTTTGGGACCGGCCACTCGGCCCTGAAGAGATTAACCGGCTTTCGCTAAATGAAACTATTTCGCTTGAAAACGAAGAACAACAGGCCGGTTTTTTTGATTCTATACATGTAAAAATTGGATTGATTGCGCTGGTGCTCATTCTACTCGGAATAGTTATCTTCCTGGTTTTCAAAAAAAGAAACCCCGAAAATATCCAAAACTCCCTCCAGCTTCCGAAAAAAAACGATGCAAACCAAATCAATCTTTTCGGTGGGTTCAGAGCAATCAATAAGCAAGGTGATGACATTTCTGCCATGTTTACTCCAAAGGTAAAAGAGCTTTTTTTGGTTGTACTGTTTGGCTCCCTGAAATATGAAACCGGTTCACCTGTTTCAGAAATAAACTTGCAGCTCTGGCCCGGCCTGCCAACCAAAAAAGTAACCAACAACCGGGCTGTAACACTCAACAAACTTCGTAAAATTCTTCAGAATATTGAAGGTATCGGAATAGTCTCAAGTAACGGGTATTTGTTTTTAAGAATGGAAGAGCCATTCTTTTGCGATTATGCGGAAGCCTATCATCTTTGCCAGGTTTCAGGCGGCATGAATAAACAGCAACTGGAAACATTTTTTCATCTCATAAAAAAAGGTCGTTTTCTGAAAGGACATCAATGGACATGGCTCGACGAAATGCGTGGCTACACAGGGAGCCAGGTGATTGATAACCTCTTAAAACTGGCTTCAGTTTATAAAAAAGAGGACAAACCACATTTGGTAGATGCACTTGCCAGGAGAATTCTGGAATACGATGACCTGAATGAAGAAGCCATCTACCTGCAAATATGGACACTCCAGCAAACAAAAAACACACACCTCGCCAAATTTCATTTTAATTCATTTCAAACCAAATTTTCTGAATCGATGGGAGAAAGCTATGCTTTGGATTTCGAGGAATTTGTTCGAACCTACACCGAACAGGTTTAACCCGCATCATCTAAAATTTAATCGGAATCAAGCTGAACTATGTTCAATCCAAACTTACGAACAGCCCGGATTAAAACATTGCATCCTCAAACCTGTTTTATTATACAGAAAGGCAATGGTGCGACTCTTTTGGTATAGTATCTTTATTCTTTTAAATAAAAACAATTTAAAATGGCTGAACAGAAAAAAATAACTTTCGATGCCGTTGTATTCGACCTCGACGGTGTAATCACAAAAACAGCAAAAACTCACGCTGCTGCATGGAAAAAAATGTTTGACGATTACCTGAAGGAAAGGGAAAAAGAACACGGAAAACCCTTTAATGAATTTACCCAAAAAGATTACCTGGAATATGTTGACGGAAAACCTCGTTATAAAGGAGTGGAGTCGTTTCTGAAATCGAGAGGCATTGATTTGCCTTGGGGTGATGTAAAAGATGCACCGGGAAAAGAAACCGTTTGCGGACTGGGGAATAAGAAAAATGAAGCATTCCGCGAAGTGCTGAAAAAAGAGGGTGCCGAAGTTTATCCTTCAACAGTAAAACTTTTAGAAGAACTCAAAAATGCAGGTGTTAAACTGGGCGTAGCCTCATCGAGCAAAAACTGCAAGGCGGTGCTGGAAGCTGTTGACCTGGAAAAATATTTTGAAACGCGTGTAGATGGGGTGGTTTCAGCAGAATTGGGGCTCAATGGCAAACCTGAGCCGGATATTTTTACAACCGCCTGCGAAAACATGGGTGTTTCTCCTGAGAATTCGATTGTTGTGGAAGACGCAGTTTCAGGCGTTCAGGCCGGTTCCAAAGGGAATTTCGGACTGACACTGGGAATTGCCCGCGAAGATAATATAGAAGAACTCCGTAAAAACGGGGCCGATGTGGTTGTGGAAGATTTGGAAGAAGTGAACGGTTTGGATGGCCTCGATAAAATTTTCAGGGAAAATCAGTAACCACTGACCTCTTCTACACTTTTCTGCAGAAAATCCCGGGTGTGGTAATCATCATCAATAATATCGCCGTTCCATATTACGATATCGAGGTCGATAGTACGTGGCCCGAATTTAGGAGCTGACCGATCACGTCCCAGCTCATCTTCAATTGATTTGAGTAGTCGGTTCAGCTCATCTTTTTTCATCCCGGTTTTAGCTTTTAATGCACCATTTGTAAAATCAGGCTGGTCTTCAATGCCAATCGGTTTGGTTTTTACCAGGCTCGAAACTTTTTGAATCTCCACTTCATTGCCCAGGATTTTGAGCATCCGGGCAATATTCTTTTCGGCATCGATGTTGGAACCGATGCTGATGATTGCAGTGTTTCTGGTCATGCCCTCACTCTGAGTGAGGGTATGACTATCCACAAAAGGAATATCTTCTTTTCTAAGTAAATCGTAATCAATTAATTTTCCTTTTCTCAAGCCTTGGAAATCCCGAAAAGAAGAAAACTCCCAATCTTCTGCATTTCGGACCAATCCGGAATTAACAGGATTTTGATGTACGTATTTTATGCATGTTTCAAGATAGCTTGTCCCCTCTGGAATATTAATTAAAGTACCGAACGCACTGTTCCAGTAAGAAGGTTCAATTTCGATCTCTTCTATGAGTGCTTTGGATTTTGTGTGTTTCTGAAAAAGTGAACCGGATATATTTTGCTGATTTTGAATTGCCCTTGCATAAGATCGTAAAAGGATACCTATAGACTGGTTTATAGTTCTTTGTTTAGTCATATCCTCACTTAAAGTGAGGATATGACTTTCCTTGTGTAGATAAATAATCCAATGAAAATGATTTGGCATTAAGCACCAGGAAATAAAAGATGCAAATGGAGAAATAGATTCATTCATTTTCCGTAGAAAAAACAAATAATTCTCTCGCGTGAAAAATATTCTGTTCGAATTGTTCCCGCGATTAAAGACATGATAATAATATCCGGCAGATAAATCCATCTTACTAATATTTTTAGTCATAGCCTCACTTAAAGTGAGACCATGACTTACCGCCTACTCTCCATTGAAAGTGAAACAGATTCAGCAAAACGCAATGCATGCGGTTTATCCACTTCTACCCTCGCCCACTGAACTTTTTCATCTTCCATAATGAGGTCGAGAATTTTTTGAGTGAGCACTTCCAGCAATTTGAAACGCCCCTCCTGCACCAGCTTTATTACTTTTTTTGTGATGGTTTT
>DATFJO010000127.1:0-5550 GCA_035269145.1 Tangfeifania sp.
CGCGGAACTTTTCCAAAATTTCCAGACTCGATGTTGATAATCTGGGTGCCTGCCATGTCCAGTCCGGATGTTTTTGTGATGTTTTTGTTGGGCTCGATGTAGCTTGTGTTTGTTCCGGTTCCCAAAATAAAACCGATGTATGTATCGTAGGTTTTTCCTGCTGTGGCTGCTTTCCCGGCCAGCAAGGTGGAAACGGTATCGTTCATCAGCACAAGTTGTTTATTCGGCGTGCCCATAGCTTTTAGTAAGTTTTCACCCACCATTTCACCAATTACTTCAGGCGCTTTTACTTCTTTGCTCCATTCGAGCAGCTTCCCGTCTTTGTTCGGAAATATTTCGGCAGCATACGAAAAACAAAAGCCGATTTTGTCTGAAACATTTTTATAATCTTCCAGGTATTTAGCAAACGTATTGAAGAATTCATTTTTTGAAAGTTCTTCATCTACCGCGGGCATTTTATTCAACTGAATATTTTCTGTTTGCAGGTTTAACTTTTCGTCAAAATAAACTTTTGCCGCCCTGAAATTTGTTCCTCCCGCATCAATGGCAACTACCGGCTCGTTAGCTTTTACTTCGCCTTCAGCTTCGATGTAGGTTGGCAGCATCATCAGCGAGCTGTCTTTCCCTTCGAGGCCTTTTGTCATTTCCTGCATAAATTCATTTACCAGCTCCTCCAGGTTTACATCGGAGGCCGATAATTTGTGTTCTTTTAAAAATTGTTGTGCTTTATCCATTTTTAACTGTTTTAAATTTTACAATACATTTTCAATTTTGAATACCCATGCATAAGGGCTTGGATTGTTTGCCGGATTTATTTCCGGAGTTGAAATCACCAATGCTGAACCTGATTTTTTTGTTTTTACCGCAAAATCGAGCCCGAGCATTTTTACATCTCCACGTTTACTGATTCCGTTCACAGTAACCGATTCTCCCGGCCATTCGGTGCAAATAACATATAAATCATTTCCTTTTTGGGTGAAGAAAATATTTTCCTGCTTGTTTTCGGCTGTGCCATTCCATTTGCGGGTTCCGTAAATGGCTTCTCCGTTAATATCGAGCCAGCTTCCGATGTCGAGTAAACGTTGCTGCTGAATAACCGGAATGCGGCCGTCGGCTGTGGGGCCAACATCGAGCAGCAGGTTACCACCGCCAGCCACTTTTTCTACCAGCAAATCAACCAGCGCATCCGAAGTCATGTAATTATTCAAATCTTCCACCTGGTTGTAACCAAACGAAGTCCCGATTCCGCGGCATTCTTCCCACGGACGCTCAACTTCGCCAACACCTTCCTGTTCGTGCACCAAATCATATTCAGTAGTAAAATAGCCACCATGAACTCCGCGGGTCTCTTTTCCCCATCGGTCGTTCACAGCCACGCGGTCTTTCACCGGCGACTCGTTGTAGAGCCATGCCAGAAATTCGGTGCTTTTCCATTTTTCGCTCGGATGGTCCCATTCTCCGTCGGTCCACAAAATGTCTGGTTCGTAGCGCGTTACCAAATCTTTCATCTGCGGAATCATGTGATCATCAACATATTTTTCCAGGTTGTTGTGGTAAAGCGGATTGAACCATTCATACAGCGAATAATAAAAACCCATGTGCAATCCGGCATCTTTTACTGCTTTGCTCAGGTCGCCGCACAAATCGCGGTGCGGACCGATGTCAACACTGTTTCAGTTCCAGCTTTGCTCGCTGGGCCAGAGTGTAAAACCTTCATGGTGTTTAGAGGTGAGCACCACATATTTGGCGCCTGCCCGTTTAAAAATATCTGCCCACTGTTCCGGCTCAAAATGACGGGCGTTAAAATCAGGAGCAAAATCCTGGTATTTAAAATCTTCGCCGTAGGTTTTGTTGTGGTAATCGCGAAAGAGCTGGCCGGCTTTGCTGTCGTCCTGTTTTCTTTTCCAGTACCACTCAGAGTATTTTGCATAAATCCCAATATCGGCATCAGCCGGTGCCCAGGCCGGAACTGAGTACACTCCCCAGTGAATGAAAATTCCAAACTTAACATCTTCAAACCACTCCGGAACCGGGCGGCTGTCGATTGACTCCCAGTTGGGTTGGTAATTTTGTGCGCTCAAATGAAATGTAAAAAACAGGGTCAGAATTGGAATTACTAATTTTTTCATTTTATATGGTTTTATTATGTGTACAATTTTTTTGTTATTTCACTATCGACTGTGACTGTCAATTGCGGCTGACAACTTTTTCACTTTCCGTTAAACTCCCAAATGGCTTCAAGCATGGCCACTACATTTCCAACAGGTACATTTGCCTGAATGTTGTGAACGGTATTAAAAACAAAACCACCATTTTTTGAAAAAATTTCGCAATTCCGAAGTACCTGTTCACGCACTTCTTCGGGTTTGCCAAACGGAAGCATTTTTTGGGTGTCGATTCCCCCGCCCCAGAAAACCAGGTTACGACCATATTTTTCTTTCAGTTTTTTCGGATCCATTCCCACAGCATTTATTTGTACCGGGTTGATGATATCGAATCCGGCGCGGATGAAGCCGTCTAAAAACGGTTCAACAGCTCCACACGAGTGTTTGAAAGTTTTCCACTGGGTATTTTCATGAATCCAGTCGTTCATTCGCTTATAGTAGGGGAGCCAGAGATCTTCAAATTGCTCGAGCGAGCAGAAAGTGGAATCCTGGGTGCCAAAATCGGTGCCGCACAAAAAGATGGCCTGTACTTTATTTCCGACCACCTCGTAAATTCTGCGCAGGTTTTCGATGGCAATTTCCACCTGCCGGTCATAAATTTTTTTGATATAATCGGGGCGGCTGATGGTGCTCATGTACCACTCTGCCACATCGCGGATTCCTTTCGGATGCCGCAGTTGCATTCCCGGAACCAGTGCAATATCTCCGAGCGCGGTTCCTCCGAATGCCGCAATTACGGCTTTCCCCGAAAAATAGGCTTTATCTACTTCTACGCGCCAGTGTTCCAGGTCGGCTTCCGAAATCAATCCAAATTCTTCCAGGTTGTCTTCCTCAGTTAGTTTTTCGTCGTCAATTTCTTCCTGACGAATAATGGCGTCGAAAAAATAACCCGATTTTGGCATTCTTGCAGAGGGGGGAATAGAGGTGTCTCCCTCGGGATGCATCAGAATGTCTCCCTTTTCGTCGGTAGTAACATTAAATCCAACCGGGACCATCACCCGTTGCCCCCAGGGAGTTTTCCATTCTTTAAAAGGAGCATGGTTATCAAATCCAAACATGTTGTTTTTTCCCCAGGCGCCAATCACGTCAATGCCTATGGAATCAATAAGTTCCCAGCCCACTTCGCCGAGCATTTGAAACGGTTCAATTACCCGGACAGGTTTCCGCTGAAGGCCAAAATGCCTGCGTAAGTTGGAAACGGTTTTTACGTGAATACCGGTCACTGCGGTAGATCCCAAATCAAGTACTACGCGATCGGTTTGACGGTGATTTATCGCTTTTAAAAATTGATCTCTTGAGTTCATCGTTTTTTTATTGTTTTAGATAACAGGTAATTTTTCAGATTCCTGAAATATACATATTTTGAAATTGATTATTCTTTCACCAGTATTTTTTCGAGTTTCTCAAGCGAAACTCCTTTTGTTTCGGGAAGATATTTAAAAATTACCGCAAAACCAATGATGCAAATTACTGCATAAATCCAAAAAGTGATCCCGGCACTTAATATTTCTACAAAAATGGGGAAGGTGAGTGTTAGCAGATAACTTGCTACCCAAAGTGCCAAAGTGGCCACCGACATGGCCGCCCCGCGAATTTTATTCGGGAAAATTTCGGATAATACCACCCAAACGGTTGGGCCGAGACCAAATGCAAAAAAGGCAGGTGTCAATAAAATAAAAGTGAGCAGTAACCAATTGTCTGCCTGGTTGGTGTAAAAAAGATACCCGATTGCAGTGTAACAAACAACCATTCCCGCACTGCCAATCAGCATCAACTTTTTTCGCCCCATTTTATCGATTACACGCATGGCAAGTATCGTGAACAGTACATTCATTATTCCGATTAATGTAGTTTGGAAAAGTGCATCATCAACGCCCAGGTTTGTTTTTGCGAAAATATCGGGCGCATAAAAAAAGATGACGTTAATTCCCGACCATTGCTGAAAAACTGCCAGAAAAATTCCGAGAAAAAGAATTACGGAATATTTTTTTTGGAATGCATCTTTTAAAGTTCCCCGTTTTTCTGATCCTTTCAGCGATTCCCTGATTTCTGCCAGCTCAAAACGTGCAAAATCAGCACCTGCAACTTTTTGCAAAACATGTTTGGCTTTTTCTTCCTGGTGCCGCGCAATTAGCCAGCGCGGACTTTCGGGAACAATAAACAGGGCCACGAAAAAAATCAACGCCGGAACAGCTTCGGCTGCAAACATCCAGCGCCATGCGTTTTCACCAACCTGTAGCAAAAACCAGTTGGAATAGTAGGCCAGCGAAATACCAATTACAATGGTGAGCTGATTGATCGAAACCATTCGTCCCCTGTAAGTTGCAGGTGAAACTTCGGCAATGTACATCGGCGCCAAAACCGATGCACCTCCAACTGCGATTCCACCCAGCACCCGGTAAAAAATAAATGTGGGAATGGAATTGGACAACCCGCTGCCAATGGCCGAAATAGCAAACAGTATACTAACAATCAACAATATATTTTTACGGCCAAATTTGTCTCCTAACCGGCCTGAAAAACTTGCGCCGAGAATGCAACCGATGAGTGCGCTGCTCACTACCCAGCCTTTCATCGTTTCATTCAATTCAAAAAAATCCTGGAGAAATGGAATGGTACCTGATATTACAGAAATATCGAATCCGAAAAGCAGTCCGCCCAGAGCGGTAACGAGCGAAATGGTAAGTAAATACCTGAAGTTAACCTTCATTTTACAAATTGGTTTAGCTGATGATTTCCCGAAAATACAAAATTGAGGCATTTCATTTCAAAATCATGAATAAAAATATGTGAAATAGTTCCGGTTGATCACTAAATTGATTTTTAATTGAAGTTGGTATTTATTTCAAAAAGGGGATTGTTGAATTACATCCAGCTTTTCCCGGAAATTTCAGTGTGATATAACAAATAATTGTAGATGTTTTTAGCCACTTTTTCGTTGATGTACGGAATTGTAATTGTACCGGATGCATTCATTAAATCTAAACTTGCCAGCGCCCTTCGTTTCTGAAAAATGGATTGTCTGAATTCCACTGCCTGAATTTTGTGCAGTTCCATCTGTTCCCATTTGTGTGAAATGGCACCTTTCGAAATCCGTATTTGCTGGTTGTTCATCCTGAAATAGCGCTTTTTAATTATCAGGTAACTGTAGCCTGCCGAACTTAGAAGCCAGATTGCAGCACCGCCCCAGAATATCCATTCGGAATAAAAAAACGGAGTGGTTAGCAAAACAGGAATCCAGCCAAACAGCAACCACAGTCTTCTGAAATAGAAATTGTCTGAATAGATTCGCGGCACTTCCGAAAGCCGGTCTTCTCCAAACAAATCGGTTTTCAGTTTTTCCAGATGTTGGGTCAGGCAGCCGGGCGCATCTACCAGTTGTTGC
>DATFJO010000128.1:0-2697 GCA_035269145.1 Tangfeifania sp.
TGTTATCCGCTTGTCGGGTACCAACGCCAAAGAGGGACGGGCAATTATCGCCGATTACGGTTTGCCGATTGTAAAAACCATGAGTGAAGCGGCCAAAAAAGCCATTGAGTTAAGTAAGAAATAGTTCAAAGTTATTAGGAATGAGTATATTAATAAATAAAGATACAAAGTTAATTGTACAAGGGATCACCGGTCGTGACGGTGGATTTCATACCAGCAAAATGAAAGCCTACGGAACCAACATCGTAGGTGGTATCTCGCCTGGTAAAGGCGGAACCGACGTGGATGGCGTGCCTGTTTTCAACACTGTTGAAGAAGCAGTAAAAGAAACCGGCGCCAATGCTTCCGTGATTTTTGTACCGGCGCCGTTTGCCGGCGATGCAATTCTGGAAGCCAGCTATGCCGGTGTTGAATTGATAGTTTGCATTACCGAAGGCGTTCCTGTTCAGGACATGATGAAAGTGACACCTGTTTTGAAACGCAACGGCAACAAACTGATTGGCGCCAACTGCCCCGGTTTGATTACGCCTGATGAATGCCTTATCGGTATTCTGCCCGGAACGATTTTCAAAAAAGGAAATGTCGGGCTGATTTCACGCTCGGGAACCCTGACTTACGAAGTGGTGAACATGCTTACTGAAGAAGGACTGGGACAATCCACCTGCGTGGGAATCGGCGGTGATGCTGTTTCAGGACTGTATTTTATCGACCTGCTGGAGATGTACGAGAACGACCCGGAAACCGATGCGGTAGTTTTGATTGGTGAAATTGGCGGCGATGCCGAAGAGCAGGCTGCAAAATACATCAAAGAGAAAATGACCAAGCCGGTGGTGGCATTTATTGCCGGACAATCGGCTCCTCCCGGAAAACGGATGGGACACGCCGGTGCGATTATTTCCAGTGGTGCAGGAACAGCCGAGGAAAAAGTAAAAGCATTCAACGAAGCCGGAGTTCCGGTGGCCAAAGAACCGAATGAAATTCCCGGTTTGGTGAAAGAGAAATTATAGGGAAGCCCCTCTCTTATCTCCCTCCGTCTATCCAGCCGGACAGGCAAATGGGAGAGGACGGGAGCCGGATTTTCTAAATCCGGCATAAGAAAATACAAAAACCGGTTGCTGAAAAGTAGCCGGTTTTTTCTTTTACCCGTCCAGCGGGTGCAACCGCTGGACGAATTTCTAATACTTCCTCACCGTAACCTTCAGCACCGCCTTTTTCTCTTTAAACTCAATTTTTATATCGTTCTCATCGAGGCTGTCGAGGATTTGGCCGATGTCGGGCGAATTTTCTCCGGAAGAAGAAGATGCTTCAGGCTCGCCGGTTTTCTGTGGCTTTTTCTTTTGATGCAAAAAGAGCTGAAGCACTTCGTTAACCATCTCTTCCGAAATTGGTATTTCTCCTTCGATGGAGAGTCCTTTAAAATCGTTGAGTCTGTTTTCAGTTATTCGCCGGATAATTGGATTCATGGTGTTCTGCTTTTAATTCAAAATCGATAATTATACTGTTGTTTTTGGTAATAATGCCTTTCCAGTCAACCATTGGAACCAAAAAAGCAAGCTCATGTTTACGCAGCAGTGCATCGAGGTTGATTTTCACCTTCGATCCGGAAAGTTTCCAGAATTCTTCCGGTTCGTCGCTGTCATCGTCACTTTTCAATCCATGTTTAAAAAACGACCAGCTACTTTTGGCTTTGCCGAAAATGCCGAGCAGCGCCTTTTCATAAAATTTTATTCCTTCCAGAAATTCGATCCTTACAATTCTGTCGGCGTGGCTGTTGTATTCAATGTCATGAATTTTGCAGCGGATTTCCCGGTCAATCATGCTATGGTCAATTTTCACCCTGAACTCATCGTCGTTCATTTCGCTGAAATGAACCTCTTCAAAATCGTTCATTGCATTGGGATCGGCAATCAGTGTTTCGAGCACAAAATTCAGAAAATCTTCCTGCACCGGAATGTGAAACGATAAACGTGCGCCTTCCATCCCGCTTAAATCGTGCTGTTCGAGTTTTTCGAGAAAATAGTCTTTAATGGTATCGGCACTCATGGTATTGCTTTTTTAACTTAAACAGACCGGACTTTGGGTTGTTTGATTTTTAGTTGTTTTGTATTCTTTTTGTGAAAGTTTTTGTGTCTTTGAGCTTTTGTGGCAAAAAAGAATATGCCACGAAAACAGAAAGTCACGAAGATTCACAATATTCATTATCGAATTAAAATTGAAGATATAAATGTATAATTTTGTGAATACTGATTGAATCAAATAATTATGAATCGAAATTTTCTTCTTCCGTCCCTCCTTATTTTGAGTTTGCTGTTTTCCTGCCAAACGAAAAAACAACCACCCAATTTTGTGTTTATCCTGGTGGATGATTTGGGCTGGGCCGATGTAAAATGCAATTACCCGGCCTCGTTTTACGACACTCCCAACATCGACCGGCTGGCCGAAAGCGGTGTCCGTTTTACACAGGCCTACGCAGCAAATCCGGTCTGCAGCCCAACACGGGCAGCGCTGATGACAGGCAAACACCCGAACCGGGTCAACATTACCGACTGGATTCCGGGGCAGGATCCGCAAAACCGTCCGTTGCTCGGTCCGCAGGACCGGAATGAACTGGCACTGGAAGAGACAACCATCGTTGAAAAGCTAAAAGAAGCAGGATACCAGACCTGTTTCATCGGAAAATGGCATCTGGGCGCACCG
>DATFJO010000129.1:0-4211 GCA_035269145.1 Tangfeifania sp.
AAAAATTTTATTGAAACTCTTCTCCGCAATTTTTACACTTATAGCTGCTATTCTTTAAAATATTCCCTACATCAGGAGTTTTTAGAGTGAGTGCCCCGCCAATCGTTTTAAAGAACAATTGAATGTGGGTAACAACATCCATTTTCAACCCAACATCCTGCGAATTACATTTCGGGCATTTAACCAGCGTTACCGGAGTATCAATTTCCCCGGCTTCAACCATAATATTCCTGGCCTGTTCCACATCATTTTCGGGCACCTGTAATTCAACCATAAAAGATGGAATATGATTGATAATTTGGGTAGTAAGTTCATTTTTCAAACGACATTCAATACCTTCTGACTCGAGTTTGCTTTTGAGCACCACCAAATCATTTTGATAGTGAGATTCTTTCACAGTTACATATTTCATCAGCAGTTGATTTTGAATAAAGATAGCTAAACTCAGCCATTTGAGGGTGACTATTCAGAAGAAATTTCACTGTGATTCTCATCGGCCACTTCATCTTTCTTCTTGTCTTTACGGGCAGCAATCAACGACATTGCCATGATGACACTGGTTGAAATAATAACCACAAATAAAACCCCGCTTTCAAAACCTTCGCGTTTTAGCGAAGCTGGAATTGCAAAAAAGAGAAGAATAGAAATGAGCCCCCGGGGTGCAACAAATATCTGAGGCATAATATCTTTTCGCTCAATACCCAAATATAGAATTAAACGAAGCAGATAAGTAACCACTAAAAAAATGCCTGAAATTAACCAAACATAACTGCTTAAAAGTGAAGTCAATGGCAGTGTCATTCCAAACACCACAAAAAAGAGAGTGCGGACTAAAAACGAGGTTTCGTTGATTATCATTCGAAATTCGTTGAATACATTATCAATTCTTTCATCTTTCAACCAGACTTCCAATTGCTTAAACAAAACAACCTTATGGTTGCGCAGTAAAATACCAAACATTAAAATCATAATTAATGATGAAAGGTGAAGCAGTTTACCAATGGCATACAACAATACCAAAATAGATAAAAACAGAAAAAAACGGGCATCTCCCCTGATATTCTGAATGATATATAACAAAATATAACTGAGAAATGCAGAAACCACAACGGTTATAAAAAGATTTCCACCAATGGAAAAAGCAAGATCCTGGACTCCGCTGACATCCAGGTTCTCGATGATCATGTAAAAAACCATAATCCCGAGAATATCGGAAAAAGTGCCTTCATAAATCAAAAACTCTCTTTTATGATTACTGAGATTGGTGACACTTGGAATAATTATCGAACTACTTAATACCGAAAGCGGAATAGCATATACAATGGCTGCCAGAAACTCAATATTGGAGAAAAAAAACCGGATAAAAAAGGAGATTGCAAATGTTGTCAGCACAAGTGAGATGAAGGCAATGGTAAAAGATTTCCAGATAACCGGCCATTTTTCCCGTTTCAACTCCAAATCCAGTGCGGCTTCCAACACAATAATTATCACCCCTACAATCCCTAAAACTTCGAGGGCATTGGTGTAGTCCGGGTCAAGATTATAATTCAGCAAAAGTTGTTGCATCCCAACACCAAGGGCCATTAAAAGAAGCACACTGGGAACATTAGTGCGACGTGAGATAATGTTAAAAAAGAAGGAAATTATTACAACAACACAAATAATTATAATAAAGAGGTATGCATTCATTTATTGCTGGTTATCGAATTTTTTGCTGGTGGTAAAGTTAACAAAAACAAACCAGATAAGTTTCAACCGGTGGTTCAGCCGGTGCAACACTTAGATATATAAAAACAGCTAAAATAAACTTTAAGATCAGTGCAGTAACAGATTTATATCAGATGGTTTAATACCTATTTAGTTTCTTCAAATTCCTTCAAAATATTGTTTGCTTTTCCAAACTGGTCTTTTTTTACAAGAAGTTCGACAAAAGGTGTGGGAACAACGTTAATTACCTGTTCAGGCGGTTCATTTCTGATTTTGCATTCAATACCGTGCGATTCCAAACGTTTTTTTATTCCTTCTAAGTCATTAGGACTGTTCGCTTTTTTTATCGTTACGTAACTCATAACTTATCTTTTAAATTTTCAGCTTTGTGCGGACCTTTATGGCAACCACAATTGGCCTGTTATACAAAGCTACGAAATGTAAAATGAAAAGAAAAGTTCAGCGAAAAGCTTTTCAAATCCTATCTTCTCATTTCAAGCCGCGGATGAACTTTTAACGTCCGGTAACCATAAATGGCAATTACCACAAAACTGATAAACGGAAGAATGAATGAAAAGTTAACGGCAGGTAGCCAGCCAACCTGTCCCAAATCGATGATAGCGCCCTGAAGTGGCGGCATAAGTGCTCCGCCAACAATGGCCATAACCAAACCAGCCGCACCGAGTGTTGAATCATCGCCCAGGCCCTGAAGGGCAATTCCGTAGATGGTAGGAAACATGAGCGACATAAACGCCGAAGTAGCCACCAGCAAATACAAACCCGGCATCCCCTGGATTAAAATCACCCCTGCCGTTGTCACCATTCCACCAATGGCAAAAACAGTTAGCAGCAACTTCGAATTGAAATATTTCATCAATGCTGTACTTATAAAACGACTGGACAGAAAAATTATCATCGCCACAATGTTGTAATTCTGGGCTGTTGCTTTGGGAATTCCCAGGTTATCGGCATAATGAATAATAAATGTCCAGCACATAATTTGGGCGCCCACATAAAAAACCTGCGCAATTACGCCTTCGCGGTATTTGATGTTATTAATTAACCGCTTGAAAATATCAATTGCGCGGACAGAATGATCGGCATTTTCGCGTTTGGGCATTTTTGAAACTGCAATAATTATAAACATGGCAATTACAACAAACCCGAGAATAATATACGGATCGCGGATCACAGTTAGATCGTGTGTGCGAATGGCTGCTTTTTTTATTTCACCCAACGATGTAAAAATCAACTCGCCCGAAGCATCCCGTTTTTCCGATTCCAGTGAGGCCAGAATAAATTTTGAAGCGACAAACATACCCAACAGCGATCCCAGCGGATTAAACGACTGAGCCAGGTTCAGCCTTTGCGTGGCTGTTTCTTCAGGGCCCATGGAAAGAATGTACGGGTTGGCAGTTGTTTCGAGAAATGCCAGCCCGAAAGTCAGAATGTAATATGAAACCAGAAAAAATCCAAAAATTTCGAACTGCGCTGCCGGAAAAAACAAAAGAGCTCCCGTTGCATAAAGTGCCAGCCCCACCAAAATTCCTTTTTTGTAGCTAAACCGCTTTACAAACAATGCCGCAGGAATGGCCATGGTGGCATATCCGCCGTAAAAGGCAAATTGCACCAACGCCGCTTTGGCATTGCTGGATTCCATAATGGTTTGAAAAGCAGCAACCATCGGGTTGGTAATGTCGTTGGCAAATCCCCAGAGGGCAAACAAAGTAGTTATCAGAATAAAAGGCAGCACAACCTTTTTGGGGACAACAGGCTTTTTCGAATGTTTCATTTTATCGGATTAATATAATTTTTTCAGCATGCCAAAAATGTAAATTTATTTTACATCCGGCAACCTGTACCTTCCAGTATTTTTATTTTTTGGAGAAATATTACAGAAACTTGCTTTTATTCTCAGATTTCAATTGTTCAACAATTTTCTTAACGTCCTGAACCTTGTCTCTTTTGCAAACCAGTGTTGCATTTCCGTCTCTGACAACTACCACATCATCGAGACCAACGAGGGCAACAATTTCGTCTTCGGAATATACGTAAGAATTGCTGGAATCCAGAAAAATTGCTTCGCCATTTGCAGCGTTTCCGTTTCCATCTTTTTCTTCTTCCAGGTAAACCGATTCCCAGCTTCCCAAATCATTCCAGTCAAAATTACCTTCCACCAGGTAAATATTTTTGGCATGTTCCATAATTCCATAGTCCACAGAAATACTTTCAACCGCCCTGTAAATGGTATCGAGCGTTTGCGGAAATGATGGATTTCCGATATCGGACTGAATCCTGCGAAGGTGATCGAACAAGTCTGGTGCAAACTCTTTTACTGCATCCAGAAAAACCGAAACTTTAAAAATAAACAAGCCGCTGTTCCAAAAATATCCACCCTGGTCGAGATAAGTTTTTGCATTTTCAAGATCTGGTTTTTCAACAAAACGCTCCACCTTAAATTGTTTTATTTTCTCATCTCCTGTGATATTCTCGGCAGTTTTCAC
>DATFJO010000130.1:0-2168 GCA_035269145.1 Tangfeifania sp.
CCGAAGCTGAAGTAGCAGCAATTGAAGCAAGACTTCCCGGAGTTGAAGCAGGCAAAAACTTGTATAGCTGGCATCCGGATGCAAAAGGAAAACCCTGGTCATGGTACACTACAGATGGCACTGATAATAACAGTATAAACATTTTTCCAACTCCCTGGAAGCAGGAAGATAACAAACGTCCATCAGTAAACTATGCGGAAGGCTCGCGCGATTTGATTGTATACTGTTTGTCTGAAACATATTTATCTCTTGCTGAAGCTTTGTTAAATGATAATAAACCGGCAGAAGCTGCAGAATATATAAATGCCGTCAGACAAAGAGCTGCCTATCCGGGCAAAGAAAGTGAAATGTTAATCACTGCTGATGATGTTACAATTGACTTTATTCTTGATGAACGAGCCAGAGAATTCTATGGAGAACAAAAGAGGTGGTTTGACCTTAAACGAACAGGAAAATTAATTGAAAGATATAAAGAGTATAATCCTGAAGGACAAACCAATGACTTTATTCGGCCTTATCATTTACTTCGTCCGATTCCGGCAAACCAATTAACAAGAGTAACAAATGAAATGAGGCAAAATGATGGGTATTAAATCAATGGTTAAAAGTGATAAAAGGTAGTTTATTGTTTAGTTAGTTTTATATTTAAAGCGTCATCTTGCAATAAGGTGACGCTTTTTATGGTCTTTTTCCGGTTAAATAATATTATTACCTCTTAAATTATAATTTTGCGATGTATTAAAAGCAATTTTAACCTGGTAGAATACAAAAACATCATTTGGGAAAAATTAAAAAAAACCAACAAATAAGCTATTAATGAAAAATGCATTTGAAGTAACAAATCCCGACTGGAAGTTAAGCCCTCACACAGGAATGGGCAAAAAACATTACATCGACCTCGCAAAATACCTTCTGGAAAGGGCATTTAAAAATATTCACTCCATTGACACACCGCTGACTTTTCCAAAGGTTCCGGGAAAAACGTACCCGCAACCCAACTCGCCGGACTGGAGGTACCGATCAGCGGAATTTGAGGCGCTTGAACGTACGTTTACTCTTGCAGGGCCGCTGATTCATGTGGAGCCGGAAGTGAAAATCAACAACATTAAACTCAGAGATTACTATAAGCTGCAAATTTACAATGCATTTACACCGGGTCATCCCAATTCGCTGCCGTTGCCCGAAGATTTGCCCGACTCCAACTACCAGTTTACCTGCGAATTCGGCGGGCTTTTTAAAACCCTGTTGCTCATGCCCGATACCATCTGGAATGAATATTCTGAAAAAGAAAAAAATGAGATGGTGGAATGTATTTCAAAATGGGGACATCAACGAACAACGCAAAACAACTGGCGGATATTTAATATTGTCACCCTTTCGTTTCTGAAAAAATACGGTTACGAAATCGATGATGAACTGCTAAAAAGCCACCTGTTGTGGGTTGCTTCTTATCATTCCGGTGACGGATGGTACTTAGAACAAACCTACAACTACTATTCAATCAGCCTGTTTATTGTTTACACCACCATCTGGAACCGGACATTCGGAGATGAACACTACCCTGAAATTGCTGAAATAATCGAAACTTCGGCGCAAAAACTCATGGAGTCGATTACCAGCTTTTTTGGCCGCGACGGATACATTAACATGTGGTCGAGAAGTATTTGCTACCGCACCTGGGTTTCAGGCGCTTTTCCTGTGGCATTTATGCTGAAAAACAAATCGCTGATTGATGCAGGTTGGGCGCGCCGGCTTTGTTCCGGTTCACTGCTTCAGTTTGTAACAAAAGAAGAATTTTTCTATAACGATATTCCGAGCCTGGGTTTTTACGGACGAAAAGAGTACATGCTTCAGGATTATAGCTGTGCCGGCAGTCCGTTCCTGATGTTTCTGCCGTTTATTTGCCTGGCACTGCCCGATGATTCCCCTTTCTGGACGGCCAAAGAAAATGAAGGCATGTGGGAAAATCTGGGTGACCGTTCGCATAAAACACTTTTGGAAAGTCACGGCCTGATGCTGGTGAATCACGGAAAAACAGGAACTTCAGAAATTGTTCCCGGAAAGGTTTACTACGACGATCCGAACTATTCGAAACTGGTGTATAACACGCATTTTCCGTGGGAAGATCACAATCCGGCAGGCGGAACCGCAATGGAATACAGTTTTCG